>CAYMMN010000557.1:0-2031 GCA_964391495.1 uncultured Flavobacteriales bacterium
CCATGGACCTTTTTTGCGATCATGATTCTGGGTACAGGTATTCTAATGGGAGCAGCCTGGGCATATGAAGCACTAAGTTTTGGTGGTTTCTGGGCATGGGATCCCGTTGAAAACGCGTCTCTTGTTCCCTGGATGACTCTGGTTGGTCTGGGCCATGTGATGCTAATTTACAAACACAGGAATCGTTCCCTGCTCTCTTCTTTCATACTGGCAGTGATTACTTTTTTCTTTGTCCTCTATTCTACCTTTCTTACCCGTAGCGGAATTCTCGGAGATTCATCCGTACATGCCTTTACCGATCTGGGAATGTCAGGGCATCTTGTTTTGTACATGTTGTTCTTTCTGGTTTTAGCTGCTATTTTAATTATCCGGAACTGGAAATCCATAGTAGAAAAAGAGACTGAAGAGCATATTTCATCCAGAGAATTCTGGATGTTTATAGGAATGCTGGTATTGGTTATTGGTGCAATTCAAATCACCTTTACTACATCTACTCCTGTTATCAATAAAATTTTCGGCAGCAAAATAGCTCCTCCTGCTGATCCTCTGGATCACTACAACCGCTGGCAGATTCCGGTAGCAATTCTGATTTGTTTATTGATCGGCATGGCTCAGTTTTTAAAATATAAAAAATCGGATTCGAAAGATCTATTCAAAAAAATCATCGGAAGTATAGTTGTTTCTATCCTGATTACAGCAGTATGCGCGATTTTTCTGGGAACATCGTACCGAATCCATTACTACGGATTGCTCCTGGCATCCATTTTTGCCGTAGTTGCCAATGCTGATTATTTATTCCGAGTTATCAAAGGAAAATGGAGCCATGCAGGAGCTTCTGTCGCTCATATTGGTATCGGATTAATCCTTTGCGGTGCTCTCATTTCCAATACAAAAAAGGAGATCATTTCACAGAATGTAAAAAATATTGATCTGGGCAAAGAAATGCCGAACAAGGAAAATATCATGATTGAACAAAAATCTGATACACTTCCGATGGGTAATTACTATGTCACTTATCAGAAATCTGAAAAGGAAGGTGTTCATGTTTATTATACAATTGAATATTTCCAGGTCAATGCTCAAACAGGAAAAAAAGAAAAAGCTTTTGAACTTCGTCCATTTATTCAGTTGAATGAACGTATGGGAAATGTTGCTGAGCCCGCGACCAAACATTTTCTCACGAAAGATATTTACACACACATCACTTACGCGGAGCTGGAGAATACCAAGAAACCTGACGGAGAGAGCGACTATCAGGCACCAAAGGAGCAGCAATTGGCGATTGGCGATACGTTTGTAACCAGCAACAGCTTTGTAATTCTGGAAGGATTAAACAAGGATCTTGACAAGGAAAAATATCATTTAGAAGCCAATGATCTGGCAGTAGCCGCACAACTCCGCATTGAAGATGTGAACCGAAATATTTATCGCAGTGAACCGATTTTCCTCATCAGAGACATGGCGATTTATACTCAGGATGCATTTCTTGATGAAATGGGACTGAAATTTACATTTGATAAAATTGATCCTAATACAGGGAAGATCACTTTAAGTGTGAGCGAGAAGAAAGCAAACAAGAAAGATTTTGTCATCATGAAAGCCATTATTTTCCCTGGTATAAACATTCTCTGGATGGGATGTTTCCTGATGATTATCGGTTCACTCATGGCTTTAAGAAAAAGAATCCGGAAAAATAAAACAGAGCAACCTGTGAAAATCTGATTCCATGAAAGTCGTTTTGATTGGTTCCGGCAATGTCGCTACTCACCTGGGTACTGCATTATTCAAATCCGGCCACACCATTCTCCAGGTGTACAGCCCTACTACCCTGCATGCTTCAAGGCTTGCAAAATCACTGAAAGCGGAATTCACTACAGAACCATCCGGACTGGATCCAAAAGCGGATTTGTATTTAATTGCCCTTAGAGATGAAGCTATAGGTGAAATATTATCCTTCATCCCTGATAAATCAGCGCTGGTTGCCCATACTTCCGGCAGTGTTCCTCTGTCAGTTTTTCCGAAATCATTTAC
>CAYMMN010000558.1:0-2018 GCA_964391495.1 uncultured Flavobacteriales bacterium
CTTGTCAAACTCCTTAAGTACGAAAAGAAAATTTACAAAGGCCTGCGTGTCATCTTTCACAAGAATATCAATATTCATTTCAGGCTGACAGAAGTAACTAAACTTCCGGAACCGGAGCAAACAGTAAAATACCAGTACACCGAAAATAAAAAACCGGGTGAAGTCATTACCTATTCCTACAAACCCAACACATGAGTTGTTTTTTTTCATGCTCCCCGCCGTGGATTGAGGAAAAGATATTATCTTTTCTCGCATGAAAAAGAATCTCTACTCCCCCATCCTGAAGTTTTTCTTATTCTTCCTTTTTTCTCAGGCATCATTTGCTCAGGTCATTCCTGCTGAACGCTTCACCGACTGGAACGGCGCCGGTTATCCCGATTCTATTCCTGATCCGGCTACTGTTCTTGACGTGACAAGCTTTGGCGCTGTTGGTGATGGTGTAACAGATAATTTTGGCGCAGTGAGTTCCGCGATCAATGCACTGAACGGCGCGCAAGGCGTTATTTATTTTCCTGCAGGAAACTATCTCATCGGTTCATCTTTGAATCTTCCCGACAGCACAATTCTTCGTGGCGCAGGCTCGGATTCCTCACACTTGATTTTCAATTTGAATGGAACGATTGGAAATGCAATCAATATCACGGGAACAAGTTCCGCGAATCAGGTCTCTGTTCTTGGAGGTCATCAGCTGGGAAGTAATAATATAAAAGTCGCGGATACAGCTTCATTTGCTACCGGAGATTACGTTGAAATCTTCCAGGAAAATGGTTCATGGGATACTCAACCTGTATCCTGGGCAAATCAATCCATCGGACAAATCCTGAAGCTGAATGCTGTTTCAGGGGATACATTGTTTTTTGAAAAACCATTGCGGCTCAGTTTCGATTCGACACTGAACATTCGCGTGCAAAAAATCAGTCCTGCCCGTGAAGTAGGAATTGAGTGCTTGCAGATTTCCAGATTTGACAGTGTACATACAGGTGTTTGCCTCAATATATACTTCAATTATGCAGTGAATTGCTGGGTCAGAGGAGTAGAAAGTTCCAAGAGCATAGGTAGTCACATCGAAGCGGATGCCTGCTCAAACATCGAAATCACCGGATGCTACATTCATCATTGTTTCGAATACGACGGCACTTCAACACATGGCTACGGAATCACTCTGTTCAAACATACCGGACAATGCAAAGTTGAGAACAACATCATGCGTCATCTTCGTCATAGTTTTTCGATGCAGTGTGGCGCCAATGGAAATGTGATCGCATACAATTATAGTCTTGAACCCAACCGTTCCGAATTTCCCGCGAATTACGGAGCTGACATTTCCATGCACGGACATTACACCTTCGCGAATCTCTTTGAAAGCAATATCGTTCAGAATCTCCAGATCGATCAGACCTGGGGACCAACCGGACCGCGCAATACATTTTTCCGCAACCGTGTGGATTTATATGGAATACTCATGTCCTCCGGAACAGTTGAATCCGATTCACAAAATTTCGTAGGTAATGAAATTACAAATACCGGAGCCTTCCTCGGCAATTATGCGATCACAGGCAGCGGACATTTTGAATACGGCAACAACGTAAAAGGAACCACTACTCCGGCGGGAACTTCTTCACTCAATGATTCTTCATACTATTTAACTTCGCAACCATCCTTCTGGATCAACAGCGGAACATGGCCATCTATCGGTTATCCAAACACGATCAGCAGCGGAAACATTCCCGCACGCGATCGTTTCATGAGCGGAACAGGTTTCACCGTTTGTCGTCAGGATGTAACAACCGGATTCTCTCAAAATATTTTATCAGGTTCTGAAATTTCAGTCTTCCCGAATCCGGTAAACAACGAATTGAATCTTGCAGTTAGCGAAGCCATTAGTGAAAAAGTACTGATCCGCATCGTCGATCTTTGCGGAAAAATAATTTACACCTCGCATCAAAACCTCTCCGCCGGTAAACACAAAATCACCGACTTCCACGCACAACCCGGAATTTACCTGCTCTCTCTTTCTA
>CAYMMN010000559.1:0-2010 GCA_964391495.1 uncultured Flavobacteriales bacterium
ATAACTCAGGTAAAAAGAGGATGAATTAAATTAAGATTCTACCCGGCGACAAAGTAAAAGTAGAAATGTCACCATACGATTTAACAAAAGGAAGAATAACATACAGATATAAATAAGTTACGGGTTTGGCGTTTGACGAATTGTCAAAAAGCAAACGTCAAGCTAAAACCTAAAACTGGCACCGGTTATGAAAGTAAAACCCGCTATCAAAAAAAGAAGTGTTGACTGCAAAATTGTCCGCAGAAAAGGACGTCTCTATGTCATCAACAAAAAGAATCCTCGTTTTAAACAACGTCAGGGTTAATTCTGAATTAATTGAAAAAAAGCTAACGCATAAATAAGCATCATAAATGGCTCGTATTGCTGGTATTGACCTACCTAAACACAAAAGAGGCGTCGTCGGACTGACCTACATCTTCGGTATCGGACCGTCGACTGCTGCGCGTATTCTCACTGAGTCTGGTGTTGATTTCGACACCAAGGTTGAAGAGTGGAACGACGATCAGCTGAACAAAATCCGTAGTATCATCAACGAACTACGTGTAGAAGGATCTCTTCGTTCAGAGGTTCAGTTGAACATCAAGCGCCTGGTTGACATCAATTGTTACCGTGGAATGCGTCACCGGAATGGACTTCCTGTACGCGGACAGCGCACGAAGACGAACACTCGTACACGAAAAGGAAAACGTAAAACTGTTGCCAACAAGAAGAAGGCAACCAAAATGTAATTGATCATCATGGCAACGCAACAACAAGCTTCTGGTAAAGGAGGAACTAAGACCGCTAAGAAAAAAGTGGTTAAGGTTGACGCACAAGGTAAAGCCTTCATCAATGCGACCTTTAACAACATCATCATTTCACTGACCAACGATGCAGGGCAAGTAATTTCCTGGGCATCTGCAGGAAAAATGGGATTCAAAGGTTCGAAGAAAAACACTCCGTATGCCGCTCAGTTGGCAGCCGGTGACTGTGCGAAAGTGGCTCATGATATGGGTCTTCGCAAAGTAAAAGTGTTTGTAAAAGGACCTGGCGCCGGTCGTGAATCTGCAATCCGTACCCTTCACCAAAGTGGTATCGAGGTTTCTGAAATCATCGATCTTACTCCGATTCCACACAATGGATGTCGTCCTCCGGGCAAACGCAGAGTTTAATCCTACCTGCATTCATTCTATACAATCTAAAGAAATACATTACCCATGGCAAGATATATTGGCCCTTCTACAAAAATTGCACGAAAGTTCCGTGAGCCTATCTTCGGACCCGACAAGTCGTTCGAACGTAAGACTTATCCTCCGGGACAGCATGGCCAGACCAAGAAACGCGCGAAGCAGTCTGAATATTCCATTCAGCTTCAGGAAAAGCAAAAAGTGAAATACATGTACGGTATTCTTGAGCGTCAGTTCGCCAAGATTTTCGACCGCGCATCCCGTCGTACCGGTATTACCGGTGAAAACCTGCTTCAATTGATTGAGGCTCGTCTCGACAATATCGTTTACCGTCTTGGCATTGCTCCGACACGTATGGCTGCCCGTCAGCTGGTTGGTCACCGTCACATCACTGTAAATGGAAAAGTAGTGAACATCGCGTCTTACACTTGCAAAGCAGGTGATGTGATTGGTGTTCGTGAGCGTTCAAAAGCGCTGGAAGTAATTACCGGCGCTGTTACAGGACACTCCAACAAACACGCCTGGTTGGAATGGGACAAATCTTCCCTCACCGGAAAGATACTGAACCTTCCTGCACGTGATCAGATTCCTGAGAACATCAAGGAACAGCTGATTGTCGAATTGTACTCTAAATAATCCCGGAGTGCATTAGAAGAGGTGAGTGTGTCCTCTGTTACAACACGCACTATAGCAATAAATATAACCCTTAAACAACAAACGATACAATGGCCATCCTAGCATTTCAGCGTCCGGACAAAGTGATCATGATCAGCTCAGACGACAAACATGGAGTCTTTGAGTTCCGTCCCCTTGAGCCTGGATACGGAATCACAATCGGGAATGC
>CAYMMN010000560.1:0-2006 GCA_964391495.1 uncultured Flavobacteriales bacterium
CAGCCCGATGATGGCACCGGCAATAACGTCACCGTACTTCTCAAAAAAATCAAGGCGCATAATGCAGGGATCAACACCCTTGCATTCAATTCTAATGGTAAACTACTTATTTCTTCAACAATCGACGGAGAAATAAAAATATTTGATTTTGCGAGAGATCAGATTATACAAAGTATTTATTCTCCTGATTATTCAGGAATGCGCTTTGTTTTGTTTTCGATTGCTGATGGTTTCATCTATTTCAACGGCAATGGAAGATTGTATAAAACCCGTTCAGACCTGACACAAAGAGTAGACAAAATAATGGAAGAAGCGGATACTATTTACTCCGCAGTGATCACCAAAGACAGAAGTTCATTGATTTATTCTACCGGAAATCTTTTAAAGGTAATGAATACACGAACTGATATAATTCGTCAGGAATTTACTGCCGGAACCTCAGCGATTGACAGATTGTGTCTCCTTCGTGATTCCTTGCTCGTGAGTTGGAGCAAAGATGGAACGATTTCCTTCTGGACCTATAAATTCGGTCAACTGCTTACCACTCCATCCTTCTGGTTTAAGGCAGGCTTCCCTTCAGCGATGAATTTCACTGAAGACGGTACTTTCATGGTCAGTGGCAATATTGGGAATTGGGCAAGACTCTGGAAACCATTTGATCGTAAAATTGAACAGGAATTATTCGGACATCAGGGAGTCGTTACCTGTTCCGAATTTGGAAGTGATGAACACACCCTTTATACCGGTAGTCTGGATGGAACTATTCTTGTGTGGAAGAACAATGCTCCGGAGATTCTCCATGAAACTCCAAAACCGATGGTTAAAATTGAACCGACACAGGTATCTGGTGATTCAACAACTTCTCTTCAACCTCCGGCACTTCCGGTACTGAATGTGGTCATGACAGAAACAAATATTCCGAAAATCATCAATGGGCGTAAAGTAATTCAGTCAGAGACCATTGAAGTGAGCGACCCGGATTTAACAATTTATGTCTTCGACAACTCCAGTATTGATGGAGATACAATGTCTCTCTTTTTTAATGGTGAATGGTTGTTGGATCATTACGGTGTAACAAAAGTCAAAAAAGCTATAAAGCTCAATTTCAAGCCAAATACAAATAATTTTCTTGTCCTGTTTGCAAATAATCTGGGCAAAAGTCCGCCAAATACAGCAGCAATATTATTCTCAAACGGCAAAACAAATCGTTTTGTTAAATTATCCTCTGATCTCAAAACCTGCAGCGCATTGAATTTTGTCTATAAAAAATAGGTTTAGTATAGCTGTACCGGAAGATCAATTCACAATTAATTCCTATTTTCACCCCCAAAATCGCTCAACGCTTATGAAAAAATTACAATTACTCATTCTTACCCTCCTTTTCGCCCTGACCAATTCAGGAATCGCTACCGCTCAATGGTCTGCACTTGGAAATGGATTAAATGGACAAGTGAATGCAATTCTTGAATTTCAAAATGAATTGTATGTCGGTGGAAAATTTACAGCCAATGGTACCGGAACTTCGACACTGAATCATATTGCCAAATGGAATGGTACTTCCTGGCAGGCAGTCGGAAGTGGCTTCGATGAAGAAGTGAAATCACTGGTCATTTTCAACAATGAACTTTATGCAGGTGGAGTTTTCACTCATTCCGGTGCAGCGAGCACTGACCACGTTGCTAAACTTTCCGGTGGAACCTGGGTTGAAGTTGGTGAAGGATTTAATGCAACAGTGAATTGCATGATTGTATTCCAGGATGTATTGTATGCGGGAGGAGCTTTCTCTGCTTCCGGTGCAAATTCTGTTACCAAAATAGCAAAGCTTGCTTCCAACACATGGGTTAATCCAAATAATACCATCATTACAGGACCGGTTTACGCAATGGCTGAGCACCTGGGTTCACTGTACATTGGTGGTTATTTTAGCCCAATTAGTGTGATGAAACTGAATGGCTCAACATGGACAAGTATTGGCACATTGAGCGGACCAGTTTATGCCATGGGTT
>CAYMMN010000561.1:0-1997 GCA_964391495.1 uncultured Flavobacteriales bacterium
ATTCTTGAATAACCCAATTCAAGGGAATGTATAAACTCAGGTTTTAATTCCGGATTCCCCTTCCTGAGAAATAAAGAATCTGAATAATCCACAAATGGATTCAGAGAGCGCATTTCTGGTCGGTTAACTCTTTTGCTATATGAAATTTGAATATCCTGTTTATCAGAAATTACATATTTAAGAAAAGCGCTGGGAAATAAAGCCAGGTAATCTTTACTGAAAGAGGTTAATTGTGATTTGGAATTTCCGTTGGTAAGGGTTTGTTCAGCTCTGAAGCCGGCATTGTACTCAAATTTTTTCCATTTCCCTGTATACATTGAGTACGCCGCAAAAACCTGCTCATCAAAAATAAAATGATCTGATTTTAGTGCATTTCTAAGATAGTCTAGTCCGGCACTATCCAGGCTGGAAATTATCTGGTTGTTATCGAACTGCCTAAGAGTATTTTTCAAACCAGCTTCAAATTTCGAATTCTCCTTTATTGGTTGAACAAAATCAATCTGACTGATTATTGTCTGATAGGTATTCAGGTTATCGCTCAACTGATAAGGTTTATCCTTATCAAAATATTTGCTGCTGGACAAACTACTTTCTTCGGTTCTTTCATTTGAAGTATAATTAACACTTCCGGAAAGCTCACGCTTTGAACCCGTCCAGGTCCGTTTGTAATCCAGTCCAGCGTCGTAGCTTGTATTTTTATCTACCTCAGTAGACATCGTATAATAACTTTCATAAACATCACCCAGACTATTCATAAATGAGTAATCCGACTGTCCGGGCTGATCATTTTTCCGTCTTGTAACGGAACCATTTATCCCAAGAACATTGTTTTTATTGAGATAAAAATCAGCACCGATTTTTCCGGTGTGAAATTCAGATTTGTTTGTGGAATGTGAATTGTACTCATAGGAATACCGATCCTGTCCCGGGAAATAATTATCCTGATCACCAGATCCGGTATTGGTACGATTTTCATGGCGAAATGAATAGTTTGCATAGAGATTCATTTTGGAGCTCCTGTTGTTGAGGCCAAGCGAAAAGTTGTACTTGTCATTGGTTCCGACTCCGGCGGCAACATTACCATTCATCCCTTGCAATTTTCCTTTCTTGGTTTTGATATTGATGATCCCTCCCATTCCATCGGCATCATATTTCGCGCTGGGATTTGTAATGACTTCAATCTGATCGACAGCACTTGCAGGGATTTGTTGAAGAACGGCCTTTCTATCGCCACCCAGCATGCCTGATGGTTTTCCATCTATAAGGATGGTAACGTTTTCTGTTCCACGAAGACTAACTTTACCGTCCATGTCAACATTCACTGAAGGAATATTGGATAGTACCTCAGTAACTGTTCCTCCCGTATTGACTATATTCTTATCGACATTGTAAACTTTTCTCTCCAGAGAATTGATCAGGTCGGGCCTTTCAGCGGAAACATTGACTTCTTTTAATTTGGCAGTGCTTGGATCAATAGAAATCACTCCGGCATCCACTTCTACATTTTGCGGAGTGATGACCATTGGTTCGGTATATTGAATCCCATATCCAAGTATTGTGATCTTGAGACGAAAACGTCCCATAGGTAATTCTTCAATCATGAATTTACCTTTAGTATCTGTGAGTGCGCCACCAACCATGGAAGAATCACGTGGTTTGATCGCGACGACGGAGGCATACTCAACAGGTTTATTAGTTTTGGAATCGATAATTTTCCCTGACAATTTCCCGATTTTAGGCATCGCGTTACGCAGGGAATCCGAACCCGCTCTGTTCATTCTCCCTGGTTCCTGGGCATGGAGTAAAAATCCTGCGCTGACAAAAAGCGCGACGAGAAAAAATATCCTTAGAGCATTCGTTTGATTTTCCATCCCTGCAAAGGTAATCATTTGGGCAGGTCAGGCTAACTATAAATATTTCTTCATTAATCCTTAAGAATAGTTAATCTGTTCAAGTTCAAGGATAGAAAACAGGGATTGAAAAATAAAATATGATGA
>CAYMMN010000562.1:0-1995 GCA_964391495.1 uncultured Flavobacteriales bacterium
ATCTGCGAATAGGTGCCTGCCATGTTTTCTTCCTAAGACGAATTATGTCATCCCTTCGGGATTTATTCGATACTTGCTTTCAATCCTTTAACCCTGCCATCCCTTCGGGATTATATTTTGGAGGACACTCTATCGAAGGGATGAAATGGTGGAGATCAATATTCGCTAATGATTCAAACCATAGAAAGGTAAGACAGTCTTACCTACTTTAATCCCCTTAGGATTTTCACACAATAATCCCGAAGGGATGAAATTATTATAGAACAGTCCATTCTCCAATCTTCAAAAAGCCCGAAAGGCTGACATGAGCTTTTTAATTGAATTTTCAATTAATTATTTTGAATAATTGTTGACCCTGTTAATTATTAAAAAAAACTTTGTTCCTGGTATAATTTTTACTTCCTTTCAGGAATATTGCATTTTTTTATATCAATTTCATCATTTAATATTAATTATTATGAAGAAATTATTTATTTCAATCTCTTGCCTTTTTCTTTTTATTTCCAGAGTGGCGGCTTTGAATCCTGCAATCACCTTTACTTCTGACACTTTGATTCTTTGCCAGGAAAATATTTTTCGAATTTCATTTTTACCACAAGGAAATGGCGGTGTATTCGGTGTGGGTGTCGATGTCACCACTCTAAAGCCCGATTCCGTTTCAACAAATATTTGTGTGGATACGACCATTTCCGGTGGCCTGACTTATTTTATTTTTAGCAGATGCTCCGGGAGTTCACTAGATTCAGTCAATTATTCTGTTGATGCCTGTTCCATTATTCCTCCGGGATGGACTTCAAGCCAATTGCCGAACCAGCAAACAATCACACAACAAATTCGATTGTTTCAGAATGTCGGTGGAACCTGGACTCCATACACAGGAAGCTATGATGTCAATGGAAACACTGTCTCTACTTTCTATCCTGCTAATGTTCAATCCTATTTTCCATTTTTCACACAATTCGATCTACCTGACACACTTCTCAAAAGAGGCGACAATTATTTTCGTTCTTTTATTTTTAACAATAACGGTGGTACTATAACGGGTGATTTTTCGGGCTATGTGCGATTTTGTGACAGCGTCTTTTGTCCGGCTATCAGCATTGACAGTATTCAATTCAGAATCGGAGGATACACGTTTCCTGCAAGATCCTACACACCAAGATCCTGGATTGCGATGGATTTAGATAGTCTTGTTGTTCCAAATGGTGGATCAATAGAAATTACAGAATACATTCACATTACCGGATGTCTAGATATGTGCAATTACGGCAGCTGTCAGGTTTCCCCGCAGGCAGACACAACAAATATTTCCAGTTATTTTTTTGAATGGGGTTGCGATTCATTGACTCTGTGCAGACTGGTGAATCAGTGTACAAAAATCACCAGTAACCCCAATCGAAATCCTTCTATTTTCTTAAGCAGAAAATTACCGGCTCCACTGAGTCCAACTATTCAGGATGCAGTCTGGGAGAATTCTTGTCCGGGTGACACAACACATTGGGTGTTTAGATTAAGCAATCGGGGAACCGCAAATGCTTATAATATCAAATGGTCCCTAGGAACCGGTTTTAGTGACAATTATGTATTGCTGATCAACCCAAACAATTCATCAGCGTCAATCTATTTTACCAACACTTCAGGAAATACAATTTCGCTTCCACTGCATACTGTTCCAAGTAACTACCAATCACATTGTATCACACAGGCAGCTGCCGCAAATCCTCTGGATTCCTGTTATGTTACCATATCAGAACTTGCTGCGGGAGAGTTTATAGAATTCCATTTCAGTACACTTCGTTGTTGTCCGGATGATTCATCACTTTTTAATACAGCCATAAATTTCAACAAGTTTAAAATGGAGGTTTTGGCTTATGGAGAATGTTCAACCGGAGCTCTCGATCATCTTCCCATTCATCCAAATCCTCCGGATTCAGGATTGTTCATCTACACCCCTAATGTGTCTTACGATAAATCCATCAGTCTGAATGGCATCAG
>CAYMMN010000563.1:0-1989 GCA_964391495.1 uncultured Flavobacteriales bacterium
AAAAGTGCATCAAAATAGACCACACATTCTATCCACTAACCACTAAGCACCAACAAATAAAAATCAATCAACACAACTCTTTCCAGCTCTTCATCGCAGGTCCCTGAATTTAATTTTTCAAAATAAGATTAAGACTGACTTGAAAAAAAATACTGAGCAAAATATTTTAATATTTGATTAATTTACGGTTAACCACCGAATTCCCATACATTACCATTACGGTATAACAACCCGGCAATAGCCTGGAGACATCCAATTCCAGAATGGAAGTACTTATATTCATTGGAACATCCACAATTCTGCCAAGTGCATTTATAACACGAACCTTTACATCGGAAAGAACCGGTAAGCTGATGTAAGCAATATGATTAGCAGGATTTGGGAAAAGTTGAAAATTCCCTGCCAAATGTTCTGGAACCGGAATGTTTTCGAAGACTAATGAATCACATACAGATCCATCTACAGGCCCGAGTCTGAAATTGGGGAAGTGGGGGATGGTACCATCATTATGTCGTGGTAAGATCGAATCATGTTGCACAACATTACAGGCCATTCCAAGACTGTCAGGGTAATTGATCACATGCAAAATGTTAGAACCTCCTGTAGGAATCATATATATCTTCCCATTGCGTGCCAATTCTGCAAGATAAAAACTATATCCGCTACTGTCGTATACAGCTACAGTAGTTTTAGTGCTGAAGTAATTGTTCACGGTGAGGTCAAACTGATACACATACAGGAAGCTTGACAGGTAGAGGACATTTGAATTAGGTGAAAAAGCAGCCCCGACCATCCAGGCATTGTCATTAAATTCACTCTTTCCATGATGAGTAGGATTTGAAAATCGCCCTGTACAACGATCGAAATCCATTAGTGTCAAGCCATTCTCACGGTCATAACGTACATAGCGCATACCATCAGGAGAAAAGGTAGTTTGCCCGCTCCATTCGGCAGGACCTGTCACCGGCCCAATCTGCTGCGGGAAATCTGTAATTTCATAGGGAGTAACCAAAAGGATATGGTACAGGTTGGAATTGTATTTGGGTAATACCAGCCACCAGTCCCTTCCATTCGCATGACGACATGCTGTGAGTTGGCCTACCGTCAGGGTATCGGGGATCAAGCTGTCACTTTTTAATACGACAGCGCCTCTGCCACTGTCTAAACTCATATCGATCACGGAGTGGTACAGAAATTTAGGTTGTCCACTGGGAGCTGTTCCGTCATATGCCATGTGGAAGAGGTGATAAAGCGGAGAATGGCCAAAATCAAAGGGAAGAATGCTTGCACCTTGTTGTACCGGCTGGCCTGGAAAATTGTACAATCCTGCATAGTAGCCCGGACTAATTCCTCCACCATTTAAAAGTGTATCATAGTTCCGGTTGCCAATGTAGTTACCATTGGTGTAAAACAATAGCGATCCGGCCGGAGATGAAATTAATGCATTCGTCGCACTAAGATTCATCGGGCAGTTCGAAGATATGACAATGGGTGTGGAAGCGCTCACATCCATGGTCATCCCTCCTAATGTCGCCGAACAACAGTAATAGCCCATCATCCATAAATTATCCTGAGCAAAGGAGGTTCCGGTGAAGAGGCAGATCACTCCACACAAAACAATAAAATGTTTCATCCTTATTGTTTGATTTGAGGTGCGACTGTTAATCTTTTCGTGAAAGCTGGCAAATTATTTGTTCCTATTTTTAAATAGTAAATTCCGGCAGGTAGAAAAGATTGATAATAGTAAAAATGATATAAAAACAATACAATGTAAATACAATCGGAGGCTTTTCCAAATTTAAAGTCAATAACTGGTGTTCCCTCTTGAAGAAAATGTAAACACGACTTTAATCCTAAAAGCTTTTAGGGGAAATCAATAAATTTGCTTAGTCTGACATCTGATGAAAAGTATTCAAATTAAAGTCCACGGCCTCGTGCAAGGTGTGTTTTTCAGGAAGTACACTCGGGAAAAGGCAATTGAATTGGGAA
>CAYMMN010000564.1:0-1985 GCA_964391495.1 uncultured Flavobacteriales bacterium
TGGAAACAACAAGGCGCTCTCCTGTATTGTGATGTCCGACCACACCGATGATCGGAATTTTACTCATCTTCTCGATGTCTTCTTTGTTGCTGATGGTGTTCTTGACATACCCTTGCAGGATGATCAGAATGACCGGAACAATCAGGGCCAGCATCAGCGTAATGATGAGAATAGCTTTTGTGTTCGGAATTACGGGAATATCATTGATACTTGCTTCATCAAGAACTTTGTTATCCGAAACCGCTGTTGCTTTCGCGATGCCGGTTTCAGCTTTCTTCTGAAGAAGATAGAGGTAAATGTTTTCGTTGACACTGAAATTTCTTTGAATGCCGAGGAGTTCACGTTCGATATTCGGGATTTTCCGGATGCTTCCTTCGTAACGCATCAGTTCGGTGTTGATGCTGGAAAGATTCACCTTGGTCATGTTCCGCAGGTTGTTGATGTTCTCAACCAGAGTGCGTTTGGTTTGTTCGATCTGCTGATCGATCACCTTAATGGCAGGAGATTGTGTACTGCTTCCATAAGCAAGACTTTTGCGTTTGCTTTGGAGTTCCTTAAGTCTTGTGATTAGGTCAATCAGTAATGGATCGGGATTGCCCAGACTGCTTGGAGCAAGCTCTTCCACGTCGCGGTTACCGGTGACATAGGAATAGAGGTAATCCAATGATTTCAGTTCAATCTCTGCCTTCACACGATCCGCGTCGATATTGGTAACGCGTTCGAGATAGGCTTTGGATTCTTCACTCAGATCAACAGTTCCTTTTTGTTCTTTGAACTTTTGCAATTCAAGTTCTGTCGCATTCAGTGTTTTGCTGATCTCTTCGAGTTGTTCGTCTACAAATTTCAGTGTGAGTCCGGCAACGGAAGATTTATCTTTTACATCACGATTGATGTATACTTTCCCAAGAGTGTTCAGAAAATCGGTGGCTCTTTCTTTGATTTTATCCTGAACAGAAATTTCAACGATCGTGGCATCCTTGTTTTGAGGTTCCGCTTTCATTTTCTCCTGGTAATAGGCAATCATTTTGTTCAGAGAATTCACTGTGAAAACAAAATCTTCGTCATTGACCACATTAATCGCGGAGTCATTGTGATTGACAACTAAGGTGAAATACGTTGTGCGGACTTCTTCTCCAAAATGATGTGTTCCTTTGTAAGAATAATCATTCAGGATTTTATTGTCGGCATCGAGTTCGAGTTTGTAAGTGCCACTGTCCAGGATGGTGATATGAAAAAACTCATCATATACTCCTTCCGTCATGCGTACCGGCTTCACCTGGAAAGGCTGGTTTTTGTAAAGCGGGTATTTGAAGAAAGTTGACTTGCCAAAATAACTGACTCCTAGATTGAGTTCGTTGATCGTTTCTTCCAGTACTGATCTTGACTTGAGGATTCCGATTTCTGTAGCTATGTTTTTTGTATTCCCGAAGAGATCGCCTGTTAAAAAATCTTCAATGTTATTCGATGTGTTCTTTGTGTCTTTTACCAGGATGCTTGTCCGTGCTTCGAACACAGGTAATGTAAACCGGATGTATAACAAAGCGCCAATGCAAAAAAGAATTGCGGAGAAAAGAAAGTAATGCCATTTTCTACGCATGTTGTAGAAAAGCAAACGCAGGTCTATTTCATCGTCATTACGGCGCTGTGCTCCTTCGTTTGTTCGCATGGGTTACTTTGTTTGGGTAATAATAAATGTAAGTGCAATCACCGCTGTGGTAACGATGGAAGTAAAGATGGTCACCGACGGACTGATGTTCTGAAAGGCTCTTCTTTTCAGCGGTTGTACATAAATGATGTCGTCAGGATGCAAATAATAAGTTTCCGCTGAAAGACTTGACGCGTTCGTCATGTCAATGAAAAAATCTTTTGTCTGTTGATTTTCTTCACGGATGATGCGCACTTTCTGACGATCACCGTAGACACTAAGATCGCCGGCCATTCCCAGAACTTCCGGTAAAGTCGCATCATCGTTTAGGATCTGATAA
>CAYMMN010000565.1:0-1969 GCA_964391495.1 uncultured Flavobacteriales bacterium
GTTCAAGTAATCCGGCACCAAATCCGGAACGTGTGTCTTTTTTTTCTGTGTATGGATATTTTTTCATGAGTCGTGATTTCTTTGTTGAGGCACTTATTGATTCAGAACAATAATATTGGATTCAGAAGAAACAATGGAGAAATCTTTTTCTATTGTATATATGGATTCCTTTGAATTTTTAGACCTGTACACCACATGGTATTTTCCTGGTTGTAGAACTATAGTTTCCTTATTCAGGTTATCATCGAGATTGTAGATCCATTTGAGATTTCCTTTGTCTTCCACATATAAGCTGCCGTAACCCTGATTATTGCTGATGATGGTCACCATTCCCGGACGCGGGATTTGCAAGGTTGTGGTTCTGCTCTGGCTGATGTCGATATTTTCTAAATTGATCCGTGGCAAGGTGAGGATTTCCAGATCGTATTTTCCAACAATGTATTTTTCCGTGGTATTAAAATCCTGTACATTGAGTGTTTTCATTTCACCATGCTGACGAATGATGGCAAGCGGTTTTTTAATTTCCGAGGTGCCGTCAAATTTCAGAGTCAGGAAACCCTGCGGCGCGTCGATGCCAACAATTGTGTGTTTTCCCGGTGTAAGTGAAACCGAATCCAGAGAAACACTTGGAATGGTATGCACTACAATTTTATAAATTGGCAATGGATCGATCACCAGCGTATCAGGATTCCCTTTTGAATTCAGGGTATGAATAAAGTTGTATTTAATTTCTCCATTCCAGCGATCATAAAAAGTCATGTTGACATTTGTCTCTGTAGGGTTGTGCGACATGTCAAGCAGATTCACCTGCATGGTAGTTGAATTTAAGGCCTGTGAAATTACCACATCAAGGGCTTGTTTGAATGTCACCTCGTTGGTAGCGTCAAAATAGCGTCCAACACATTCAAAAGTTTTCTTCCAGGATTCATCGATACCCATACCGATGACAAATGGTTTTAGAAATATTCCTTTTTTCTGCAGTGCCTGGGAAATCGCACAAGGATCACCGCCGCATTCTTCAATTCCGTCTGTTACAAGAATGATGATATTGCGGGAAGGACTTTGTGGAAAATCATTGCCGCATAATTCAAGTGATTTTGCAATTGGTGTTGTTCCTTTTGGAACCAGGTTTTTCAATACTTGCTGAATACTTGAAATATTACCTTTTGAAAATGGTACTTCCAGTCGACTGTCATCGCAATCCTGTGGTGGATATTGTTTCTGATGACCATATACACGCAGCGCAAGTTCGATATTGTCGATATATCGTAAACTGTCAAGCACTTTATTCATGAGTGAACGTGCAATGTCAATCTTCGCCCCGCTTTGCCATCTTCCGTACATACTTTGGGAAGCATCAAACAGGAATTCGATACGAGTAAGGGTAGGGGCTTTTTGCTTTTTTACCTGTTGAGAATAAATGTTTGATGTACTTGCAATGAAAAACAAAAACAACACGACCATTCTTTTATGAAGAATTGGAATTGAGAGTTGTTTTAAGTTTTTAGTTTGATGCACAGTATTCAATACAATTGTTTTAAAAAATAATCCGGATAGTTCTTTGTAAGAATTAAAATGAGAAAGAACACATCAGAAATCTCCAAGTGTCTCTTCCAATTGTGCCAATGCGGTTTTTGTTTGTTCAGGATTAGGAGCAACACCATGCCATTTGTGTGTATGCATCATAAAATCGACACCCTGTCCCATGACTGTTTTCATTAGAATCATGACCGGTTTATGTTTTCCAGTTTCGGATTTCGCTTTTTGCAAAGTGTTCACTACTTCCTGCATATTGTTTCCGTCCATTGTTAAAACTTCCCAACCGAAACTTTCAAATTTAGGGCGCAGATCCCCATAAGGCATCACGTGTTCAATAGAACCATCAATTTGCTGATTGTTCACATCTACTGTCACAATAAGGTTGTCAACTTTTTTAGCGCCGGCATACATTACGGCTTCCCAAATCTGA
>CAYMMN010000566.1:0-1968 GCA_964391495.1 uncultured Flavobacteriales bacterium
CATCTTTCTCTACATAATAATCTTCCGAATGCAATTGTACGTACACGGGCTCGCGGAAAGGATAATTCAAAAATTCGTAAGGTGTTACTTTTCTCAAATCCAAAGCACCCATCGTTTCACAAGCACCGTTCGCTACTCTGCCTCCACCGGTGATCACGATTTTTATATTCGGTAAACGAACTTTTTCCAGCTCTTTGAAGAGCTCTTTTTTATCATGACACAATTGCGCCGGTTTCAAATCAAAGAGATTGTATTTTAAACCGTATGCCATGATGCCATTGTAAGCGCCAACAATTCCGGCGAAACGACCAAAACCGATAATACGGTTTTCATTTTTATCAACCAGGCATTCGTAATCAATCATCTGGATCTTCTTTGCCAGCAAGGCTTTCAGCAACTCACGATTGTGCGGTTGTTTCTTGATCGTGTGTGAAAAGAAAAAATATTTTTTTCCCGGAATCAATTCCGCTTTCGGAACTTCCTTCACTCCCATCAGAATATCGCAATCCGATAAATCTTCCTGTAATGCTATTCCCTGCGCTACATATTCGCTGTCCTTAAAACTTCTCCATTCACTTGGCTGAACTACCAATTCAACATTTGGAA
This sequence comes from uncultured Flavobacteriales bacterium, assembly GCA_964391495.1. GTDB lineage: Bacteria > Bacteroidota > Bacteroidia > AKYH767-A > 2013-40CM-41-45 > JADKJP01. The sequence continues at coordinate 607 of CAYMMN010000566.1, forward strand.
ATTGCTCCAGAATAACTTTGCATTGTTCAGGCGTAAACGGACTCCTCTTATCGTGTGGAACTTTTCCTTCGCGGATGATCGCAACTTTAATCTTCTTCATTCTGTATTTCTAAAAAGAGCACAAATGTATGCTTTAAACTATATTTCAAAAGAGACCGCTGATTTAGGTGATTCTTTTGATTTCTCTGATTTTTTGAATTGCTTGCAGCAATTCGGAAATGTTGATAGTCAGTGAATTAGACTCTTGCTTTTCTATCCTGTTTCAGGCGATTATGGTTTTGCTACAAAGAGCAGCAATTGGCCGTTGTTTTCGGCAAGACTGTAATCTTCTGATTCAACTATCCTGTCGCCGGTGATGTCTGTGACGATATATCCGGTAGAAAAGAGCTGTGACTTATTTTCAATCTGTGCCAAATCCACTGCTTCAATAAATCCATCCTGATTGACATCGCCGCTGTACAAACAATACTTCCCTCCGCTCAATATCAGATTGCTTCCGTAAGCCTGACTCGCACTCGTTGTGAAATCATAAGAGATCGATGAAGCATTCAGCAAGATTGGCGCTGCACTCCAGGTCTCAAGTGAGTTCCGATGCTTCAGGACGAAGTAACAGGAAGTGTTGTAGAATGTTCCGGTACAATTCAGAGAAATGGTCCCGTTTGTTTGCATCAATGCTTTGGTCGATTGTAAAACGGAATACGGCGAAACCGGACTTCGAAGTTCAACAGTAATCGAATCACTCAATGTCGGATAACTACCCGGATTCACTGAAGCATTCATGACACCGGAGCTGAGATAAAATCCCTGCACAAGCGCCGTTAAATTTAAACTCAAAGCCAGGTGATTTCCACTCACATTGATATTGTCGATGTACAATTTATTTCCAAAGCCATTGTAATTCTCAAACTGTATGATCACTCCCGGTTGACCAACATACCCATTCAGACTTATCGTTTCCGTTCTCCATTGCGCCGCTGTCGGCACAAAATTATTACTTCCGCTTCCTGCTGTCGACAAGGTGGTACCTCCTTTTGCATACAATCTTGTGAAGGTCGCTCCACAATTTGTTGAAACCATCACAATGAGTGAATCAACATAACCTGTGAAAACCTGGTAAGCAACGTCAAACGTTAGTGTCGCCGAACTATAGGAAGTCATGTCGAGCCGACAGGTTTGCAAATCATCCCTGTTGCCCTGGGCGTTCCAGCTGTAATTATCATACATCATCGAATTCGCTGACGTACCAAAACCTCCGGCCGTAGAAACTTTTGTCCACAAATAGCCCGCTGTTCCGTTGTCAATATTTTTCCATCCCGCTGGAGGACTCGAACTTCCTTCAAAGCCTTCCGCCAATGGCAGACT
>CAYMMN010000567.1:0-1964 GCA_964391495.1 uncultured Flavobacteriales bacterium
TCAAATGTAATAATAATCCTGACTTCTTCAAAGCCCGGCACTAGGTTAAAGCCCTTGCTGGATAAGGCTTTATACTGTTTCTTCAGCATAGCTTTCAATCGGAGGGCAGGCACAGACAAGATTCCTGTCTCCATAGGCGTTATCTACCCTGCCCACGGAAGGCCAGAATTTGTGTTGAAGAATGTACGGAAGCGGGAATGCGGCTTTTTTTCGCTGATAAGTATGATTCCACTCATCTTTAGTAATTTCTGCAAGGGTATGTGGGGCATTTTTTAAAACATTGTCCTTTTTATCGGCATTACCCTTTTCAATTTCAGCGATTTCTTTACGAATTGAAATCAAAGCATCACAAAAACGATCCAACTCTGCTTTTGATTCACTTTCGGTAGGTTCTATCATGATAGTTCCCGGTACAGGGAATGACATGGTCGGCGCGTGAAATCCATAATCCATCAACCTTTTGGCAATGTCTTCCACTTCAATTCCCGCGGATAATTTGAATGGTCTGCAATCCACGATCATCTCGTGAGCAACGCGATTATTTGATCCGACATACAGGATTGGGAAGTGTGATTCCAGCCTTGCTTTTATATAATTGGCGTTCAGGATGGCATATTTGGTGGAATCTGTAACTCCTTTTCCTCCCAACATACGGATGTAAGCATATGAGATAAGCAGAATACTTGCACTTCCCCATGGAGCTGCTGAAACGGCAGGTATACTTCCGCCCATTGTTACGACAGGATGTGAAGGCAGAAATGGTGCAAGATGCGACGCGACACCGATTGGTCCCATTCCGGGCCCGCCGCCACCATGAGGAATTGCAAATGTTTTGTGCAAATTCAAATGGCAAACATCAGCTCCGATGGTTGCAGGATTGGTAAGTCCAACCTGAGCATTCATATTCGCTCCGTCCATATAAACCTGCCCACCGCACTCATGTACAATTTGGGTTATTTCACGAATTCCCTCTTCAAAAACTCCATGCGTTGACGGATATGTAACCATCAAACAGGAAAGATTTGATTTATTTTGTTCAGCCTTCTGACGTAAATCACTGATGTCGATATTTCCGTGATCGTCACATTTCACCACTACCACTTTCATTCCGGCCATCACTGCGCTTGCCGGATTGGTACCATGAGCAGAAGATGGAATCAATACCACATCACGATGCTGCTCATTTCTGCTGTGATGATAAGCTCTGATCACCATAAGTCCGGCATACTCTCCCTGTGCACCGGAATTCGGTTGCAGGGAAACAGCGGAAAAGCCGGTGATGGTACAGAGGTATTCTTCCAGCTCGCGGATTATTTGCTGATAACCTTCAGTCTGATCGAGCGGTGAAAACGGATGCAAACCATTGAATTCTGGCCAGCTTACCGGAGCCATCTCACTGGTCGCATTCAGCTTCATAGTACATGAGCCAAGTGCGATCATGGAATGGTTCAGCGAAAGATCTTTGTTTTCCAATCCGGTGATATAACGCAGCATTTCTGTTTCAGAGTGATGCTGATTAAAAACAGGATGAGTTAAATAAGATGAACTTCGCGCGAATGTCGATTCTGAAATCAGAAGTTTTGATGTTTTGCTCATTGCAGGAAGTGATTTTCCTTTTGCTGTAGCAAACAGAGCAAGCAGGCGATTTAACTCGTCACTTGTTGTTGTTTCATCAAAACTGATTGCAATTTTTTTGTCTCCGATGTAACGGAGATTTATTTTTTGTTCAAGTGCCGCTTTGCGAATAGTATTGGTCAGTTCACCGGAATCAATTAATAGAGTATCGAAATAAAATTTGTTTTCTTGCTTGTACCCCAGTTGACCTATAACATCAGCTGCAAGTGTTGCTGTTCCATGCACTCCTTCAGCTATGTGCCTGATGCCTTCAGGACCATGGTAAACTGCGTACATACTAGCCATCACTGCCAGCAACACCTGCGCGGTACAGATATTCGAAGTTGCTT
>CAYMMN010000568.1:0-1961 GCA_964391495.1 uncultured Flavobacteriales bacterium
AAGCATGGAAGCATTGCGCACTCCATCCAGATGATCCGCAAGCAATTTGATATTGGTGTAATGGGTAGTAAACACACCAAAAGCCTTTCGTTTGTTCAATTCCTCGAGTACAACTTCCGCGATCGCTCCGCCAAGTTCTGGATCCGTACCTGTACCAAATTCATCGATCAGAATCAGGGTTCGGTTGTTGGCCATCCGAAGAAACTGATTCATACGGATAAGTCGGGAGCTGTAAGTACTGAGCGCATATTCTATGGACTGACTATCGCCGATATCTGCCAGTAAATGATTGAAGAAACACATTTCAGATTTTTCTTCCGCGGGAACGAGCAAACCGCTTTGCAACATGATCTGCAACAGCCCGACCGTTTTTAAGGTAATCGATTTTCCTCCGGCATTTGGTCCGCTGATGATCACAATCCTGCTGTCCTGCTTGAGTTCAATGGACAACGGAATGATTTCTTTATTCTGAATACGATTCTGTAAATAGAGCAGGGGATGGTACGCATTGACCAGACGCACGACTGAATTTTTACTCAACTGCGGTAAATTCGCTTTGATCTCCAGTGCGAAATTTGCTTTTGCCCTTACAAGATCAAAAGCTGTCAGCACTTCATGATAGGCTCTGATCAAAGCGCTAAACGGACGCAAGGTATCTGTTAACTCCCGTAACAAACGGTTGATTTCATAGCGTTCATCCTGTTCCAGTTCCGCAATTTCATTGTTCAGTTCAACCAGTGCTTCCGGTTCTACAAAAGTGGTTTTCCCACTTTCACTTTTTCCATGCACAATCCCTTTGACTTCTCTTTTGTATTCAGAAGGCATGGCAAGTACACGTCTGTTGTTGTAAAAGTTTTCTTCGTTATCACGCAACCAGCCTTTTTTCTTTAAATCAAGGATGAAACTTCGGAAGCGTTTATCTGCTTCGCGCCGTTTAGAACTCAATTGATTCCGGATATCCTGTAAAGTAGGAGAGGCGCTGCTTTTTACCTGTGCATGTGCATCGATGATCGCGTCAATTGCCTCGATAATTTCCTGCGTGATGTAGACATTCTGAGTCAGCAGGAGGAGATTGGGATAAGAAGCTTTCCGGTCATTCAGAAATTTCAGTATCGCGTTAATGGAGACGGATGCTGATCGGAGCTTGCTGAACTGCACTTCAAGTAACATTGATCCCGAAATCAGCAATAGCTGGGATTCTTCTTCAAAGTCTTCAAAAGTCAGATCCGGAAAATAACCATGCTGATTCAGTGTTTGCTTGAATTCATCAACTTGCTTTAAGACCAGTGTGAGGTAGTCGCGATCCGCTATTGGTGCGAGTTCCAGCGCTTTACGCTTGCCGGAAGCCGATCTGCAATGATGTTCTACACGGTCTCTGACCCTGTCAAATTCAAACAAAGCTAAAGTATCGTCACCGAATAATTTCATCCCCGCAAAGATTTGAATTTTCTTCACATGACAATATGAATTTTAATATGAAAATTGAATAAAACCGCACATCCAATAAACAACAAATCCACTAACCACTAACCACTAACCACTAAGCTCTAACAACTAACACCTAACACCTAACACCTAACACCTAACACCCAACAACCCAAAACCAACAACGATTCCCTATCTTGGTCCACCAAATGGATTCACCCAGACATATCGCAATAATAGGTGCCGGTGCTGCCGGTTTTTTTGCTGCTATCCGATCGGCTCAATTGAATCCATCTGCACGTGTTGTCATTTATGAAAAGAGTGATAAACTTTTAACCAAAGTGAGAATCAGCGGGGGCGGACGCTGCAATGTGACGCATCACTGTTTTGATCCTTCGGTTTTAGTTCACTTTTACCCAAGAGGAAGTAAGGAATTGTTGGGTCCTTTTCATCGTTTTGGACCGGAGCAAACAGTAGAATGGTTTCGGAATAATGGAGTTGATTTGAAAGTGGAAGAGGACGGAAGAATGTTTCCA
>CAYMMN010000569.1:0-1961 GCA_964391495.1 uncultured Flavobacteriales bacterium
CTGCCGTAGAAATCATTAACACCCTTCTCAAAGAAGGAAGTCAGATCAGTGCGTATGATCCTGAAGCAATGAACAATGTGAAGGCATTGCTTGACAATAAGGTTTATTTTGGAAATGACGAATACGATATCCTCAAGGATGCCGATGCATTGATCATTGCTACAGAATGGTCTGTTTTCAGAACTCCTGAATTCGACAGGATTGCCTCTCTGATGAAGAGTAAACTCATCTTTGATGGAAGAAATTTGTATGACCTCAACCAAATGAAAGAACTTGGTTTCACTTACTACAGTGTAGGCAGAAGCAAAGTGAATTAATCCGGACTTCTTCGGATTTCCGTTTATAAGGAATGAAAATATGAAACGTATTCTTATTACCGGCGCGGCCGGATTTCTCGGATCACACTTATGCGATCGTTTTATCAAAGAAGGTTACAATGTCATCGGCATGGATAACCTGATTACGGGTGATCTGAAAAACATTGCACATCTTTTTAGCAAAAAAGAATTTGAATTTTATCACCACGATGTGTCAAAATTTGTGTTTGTCCCGGGTGAACTAGATTACATTTTGCATTTTGCTTCCCCTGCCAGCCCGATAGATTATCTGAAAATTCCTATCCAGACTCTGAAAGTCGGATCACTCGGAACACATAACCTTCTCGGTCTGGCCCGTGCTAAAAAAGCAAGGATACTTGTGGCTTCTACTTCTGAAGTATATGGAGATCCGCTGGTTCATCCCCAAAATGAAGATTACTGGGGACATGTAAATCCAATTGGTCCAAGAGGAGTTTATGATGAAGCAAAACGCTTCCAGGAAGCTATCACCATGGCATATCACAACATTCACCAGGTAGAAACAAGGATCGTAAGAATTTTTAATACCTATGGACCAAGAATGCGACTGAATGATGGAAGAGTATTACCTGCATTCATCGGACAAGCACTTCGCGGCGAAGACCTGAGTGTCTTCGGAAATGGAAACCAGACCCGGTCATTCTGCTATGTGGACGATTTGATTGAAGGGATTTATCGCCTGCTCTTGAGTGATTATCATTTACCTGTGAACATTGGAAACCCTGACGAAATCACAATTAAAGAATTCGCTGAAGAAATCATCAAACTCACGGGTACAAAACAAAAAATAGCGTATCATCCGCTTCCCACTGATGATCCGAAACAACGTCAGCCCGATATCACCCGCGCAAAAGCCATTCTGAAATGGGAACCCAAAATTAACCGTGCGGAAGGACTGAAAAGAACCTATGAATATTTTAAAAACCTTTCTCCTGAAGAGCTGTATAATACAGCGCATCGATTTAATTAATGCAGAGATTTGTTTATTAAATCTCTGATAATCAAAAATTTAGGTGGCGGAGGAAAGCAATTCGTATCTTTGTTCGACAAAAAAAAGAAGTTCAAATGGAAAAGGAATATTTTGTACACGATTCTGCCATCATCGATGAAGGCGCCAAAATCGGTAAGGGGACTAAAATCTGGCATTTTTCGCATATCATGTCTGGCTGTTCCATTGGCGACAATTGTAATATCGGTCAAAATGTAGTGATCTCACCGGATGTTGTCCTGGGTAAAAACGTAAAAGTTCAAAACAACGTTTCCATCTTCACCGGAGTGATTTGCGATGATGACGTATTCCTGGGACCATCTATGGTATTTACAAATGTGAACAATCCACGAAGTGCAATTGTCCGTAAAAATCAGTACCTGCGTACACATGTTGGCAAAGGCGCAACAATTGGTGCGAATGCAACTATTGTTTGCGGTCATAACATTGGCGAATACGCATTCATCGGCGCCGGCGCGGTTGTCACCAAAAATGTACCTGCTTACGCCCTGGTTGTAGGAAACCCCGCAAAACATCTTGGATGGATGAGTGAATACGGTCACCGTCTGAAATTTGACGCGAACAATGTTGCAATCTGTCCGGAAAGCAAACAAGAA
>CAYMMN010000570.1:0-1954 GCA_964391495.1 uncultured Flavobacteriales bacterium
CTGATCATCCGCCCGACCTCTGAGACCATCATCTGGAACACCTACCGTGGCTGGATCCAGTCCTACCGCGATCTTCCGATCCTGGTGAACCAGTGGGCGAATGTGGTCCGTTGGGAGATGCGGACACGTTTGTTTTTGCGTACCGCGGAATTTCTCTGGCAGGAAGGACATACGGCGCATGCTACCGACAAGGAAGCCGTCGAAGAGACTTTGCGGATGCTGGATGTATATGCTGAATTCGCTGAAAAGACACTTGCGATTCCGGTGGTGAAAGGAGTAAAGACAGCTAACGAACGTTTCGCCGGTGCATTGGATACTTATTGCATCGAAGCGATGATGCAGGATGGTAAAGCGCTGCAGGCAGGAACCTCTCATTTTCTTGGACAAAATTTCGCGAAAGCATTTGATGTAAAATTCACCAACCGTGAAGGCAAACAGGATTTTGTATGGGCAACTTCCTGGGGAGTTTCTACACGATTGATGGGCGCATTGGTGATGGCGCACAGCGACGACGATGGACTTGTTCTGCCTCCGAAACTGGCTCCGATTCAGGTGGTGATTGTTCCGATTTACAAAACTGATGAACAGCTCGCCGCGATTAGTGCGGTGGCGAATAAAATCTCATCGGATTTACGTGCAAAAGGAGTAAGTGTGAAATACGATGATCGTGACACACAAAAACCGGGATGGAAATTTTCAGAGTATGAATTCAAGGGAGTTCCTGTACGCATCGCAATCGGTCCGCGCGATCTTGAGAATGGTACTGTGGAAGTGGCGAGAAGAGATACCAAGGAAAAGTCGGTGATGCAGATCACGGATCTCGCTTTGAAAGTGGAGCATTTGCTTGAGCAAATCCAGAGTAATCTGTACAACAAGGCGCTGACATTCCGCGAAACGCATACATACAAAGCGGATACATACGAAGAATTCAAAAAGCAGCTCGATGAAGGTGGTTTTGTGATGGCGCATTGGGATGGTACTACGGAGACTGAACTGAAGATCAAAGAAGAGACAAAAGCCACAATCCGTTGCATTCCGATGGATTCCAAAGCGGAGGAAGGCAAATGCATTTATACCGGCAAACCTTCTTCACGCAGGGTGATATTTGCAAGGGCCTACTGATTTTCTATCTTTGAAGGATGTCGGGCAACTCACAGGAACTGATTTACAAATTGCTTCGCGAGAAAGTAGTACTCAAGCAGGAGGTGTTTGAGCGTACGCAGGCAATTTTTTTTCAGCTGAAAGAGATTCTGCAGAAGCTGTATACTGAGATGCAGAAAGAGATCAAAAAGATCGATAAGGACATTGCGCTCGATTTCAAAGATAGGGGAGACTACGAGATGGAGTTTACCCTTGCGGATGATACCCTGATCTTTCTGATGCATACTAATGTGTTTACGTTTGACAGGGAGCATGAAGTCTGGAAGACCTCTTATGTGCAGGAAGACCCGAACCGTGCGTACTGCGGAAAGATCTATATCTACAATTTTCTTTCCGACAGTTTCAAGTACAACCGGACCAATGATATTGGGTTATTGATAGGAAGAATCTTCGTGAATAAGGACGGTCATTTTTTTGTGGAGGGAAAAAGGCAGTTGGGTTTTCTGTACAACGACTTCAGTTCCGCTGTTTTAGACAATGAAAACCTCCGAAAGGTGGTAGAATCGGCGATTCTGTACAGTCTGGATTTTGATCCCTATATTCCTCCTTACGAGCAAATGACACAGATTTCCGTCCAGGAAGTGATGGAAAGCTCAATTCAGTCCAAAATCGCCACCGGCAAACGCTTAGGCTTTCGTTTTCAGTCAGATGCAAATCCCCTCGGGATGCCCTGAAAAAGAAAAAATTTCCCAACAAATTTGAGTTTTTGAAAAAAAAATTACCTTTGCAGCCCATTGAACAAATGGCCCGTTCGTCTAGGGGTTAGGACGCGTCCCTTTCACGGATGAAACAG
>CAYMMN010000571.1:0-1932 GCA_964391495.1 uncultured Flavobacteriales bacterium
AGATCTTTGGGAATACACTCCTGACAGTACGTCTTCACTTCCTGAATATTCTGCCGAATCAGGATTCACAGTGTACCCTAACCCTGCAGTTGATCGACTCAGAATCAACTCAAATTACATTTCAATCAAAAAGGATGTGGTAATTACAATTTTCAATTCAAAGGGACAATTGTCAAATAAAATTCCTTTGGATGGACAAATTACCGAAATCTCTTTAAACACTTTTTCGCCGGGAGTATATTTTTATTCTATTTCTGATTCTGGCAAAAAAATTACCTGTGGCAAATTCATTGTGCAATGAATCTATCACAGGTAATTCAAATTTATTAATTCTATTTCAAGGGTGTGTAGCCAGAAGGAATAACTGACTTACATTTTCTATGAATGAATAATCCGTTGATTCCACCATCCAGTCACCATTCAGGTCCTCTGTAATATATCCTGACACGAGTAGCTGTACCTTGTTTTCGATTAATGAGAAATCTGTAGATCCTATCGATCCATCCTGATTCACATCACCATTGTAGAAAGCATACACACCTGAACCAAGCTGTTTTTGATTGCTTCCATATGCCATACTTCCTGAAGTACTGAAATCATAACTCAGATTGCTTCCAGTAAGCAAAATGGGTGTTGAACTCCATGTTTCCAATGCATTCCTATGTCTGATCCGTATGTAACAATTTTTACCAGTCAGTGCAGTAGGAATCTGAATACTTGCAATCCCGTTAGTCCCAAGAATAGCAGCGCCGGAGAATACCTGTGGCGTTCCGATAATATTTTCCATTAGTTGAACAACAATGGTATCACAAACGGAAGGATAAGAAGTAGGATTCGCAACTGGAACCATTGAACTCAATCCAGTATAATAGCCTTCAATAAATAATTTAAGGCTAAGATCAAACGAGGAAATTACATTAAAATTCCCTGCACTGCATCCGCTGCAAGATCCGACCGAAACGCAAACTAAACCGGTAGTAGCGCCGGGAGGGACAACAGCAATTATCTGGTTGGAATTACTAACAGTAATTGAAGAAGCTGCAACACCATTAAAAGTGACCGCTGTTGCTCCTGAAAAACCTGATCCTGTAATGGTCACAATGTTTCCTGGCGCACCGGATGACGGGTTTATCGAATTGATAGTAATTATTGGGGTGACCATTGCAACAGTCGTTGCGGTTCCTGAACATCCGGTTGCGGAACTGGTCGCTGTAACTGTAAAAGTAGTAGTGACTGCAGGTGAGTTCACCGGATTCTGAATTCCTGAGACAAATCCGGCAGGAGTAGCAATCCATGAATACGCGTAAGTTTCATTGTTCAGGACAGTAAGAGTCCAGTTTAGGATTTGTCCAACGTCGACTGCTGCTCTGTCAATAACAATCAATTTCCAAGTTCCATTAATATTTCCGGTAAGCGCATTCAAGTTTCCATCCGGCTTGTATGTGTTAGTAAATGGAGCAGTTCCTGTAGAAATTAATGTTGCGGAAGACATTGAAAATATTGTGTTAGTGAAGTTATCTCCACTTCCACCGCGACGGTTACTCAATAATGTGGAATCACCGGAAGGAGCCTTGATCCAAATTTCAATATCTCCATCGTAGGTATGGGTCAGATTGATTTTTGCGCTGACAATTGCTCCGGATGATAATGTTGCCGGAGTAATACCCGAGACCACCAAAGGAGAATATACAGGAGTAGCTCCGGTTGTACTGTTGTAATCAACGATACTGACTGGTGTATTAGTTGTAAAAGCAACAGGTCCCTGCTGAGGCGCATTGGATACGCTTGAAGATAATTGAGTTTGAGCACCTGCACATATTACAGAAGGCGTTGAACCGGCAGTAACATTTAGTGAATTAACAACTACATTGACAGCAGTAGAAGTGAAAACACAATTAGAATTTGTTGCTGTAACGGTATAATTACCAGGAG
>CAYMMN010000572.1:0-1928 GCA_964391495.1 uncultured Flavobacteriales bacterium
GTTTAATAAATGCCACATCTAAATGCAATAAGAAAGGTATGATTAAATTTCCACAATTTTTAGGAAGAACGTCTACAATGTACAAAAATAGACGTGAATGTGTAAAGTATGAAACGGCAAAATTTTATGGAGAAAAGGAACCCAAATCAACAAATGTTGATAAAAAAAGCAAGGCCATTGAAGCAAAAGAAAAGAACGTATTTACTTTTGAGCTTGTAAGCCCTCCTTCTTACCTCGTATTCGATGTCAATAATACGTGGATTAAAGAAATCAGGTACTCACCAACTCCTGAACAATTGCTTTCGCAACTTAAGAATGAAAAAGCTGTTCCGGCACAAAGAGATGCCATCATGTCGCTGGTGACCATTGCTAAAGACTCCTTAACAACTGAGTCACTCAAATTAAAAATCATTGGTGCATTAACTGAATTTGCAGAAGGCAGTGCATATTGGCGGATCCGCAATACAGCATTATCTCAGCTTATGTCGCTCATGAAGGTGCCATATCCTCAAAATATCGAAAATTTGCTGACCAGAATAGCGGTATGCCCATTCCCCTGGATGCGTACCTCTGCGATTTCGTTTTTGGGAAACAGCCGCAAGAAAGAGCTGGCCCCAGTTTATTATACTGCTTTGAAGGATTCAAGCGAAAGAGTGATTAATGCTGCTGCCAACGCGTTAGGTAAATGCGGCGATGAGAATGCATTTGAAACACTGTTAAAACTCCGCGACAAGCCATCATGGAAGAGTCAGAGTCTGATCAGCGCACTTAATGGAATGAAGGAATCGGGCGACCCTCGGGGAGTCACAATGGCATTAGAAGCACTTGGTAACAATAAATTGCCGAGGTGGTGGCTCGCTGTGCCGGTGTGGGATTATCCCATAGCTGCCGCAGAAACAAATGTCACGCTTGGGAAGCAGGAGGAAGGATATAAAATAATAGCTCCACTCATGAAGGAAGCGATGAATGGAAATGATCTCAATGACATTTTTATGAATCTGATGCTGGTCACCATTCTTGCAGCAAAGGATGCGCAGCCGGTTTATGATGAATTGAAGGAAAAATACAAGAGCAATGAATCCATCCTCAATGCAGTAACCACTTTTGAAAATATGTATAAAGAAAACCTTAAAGAAAGATAATTTTGATCCACCAAATTAAATACAGAATAATGATATGAAAAAAGCAGCTATTAAAAGAATGCCCGACTATTTTGACCGCTACATTAATCTCACTGATGATGTCACCTATATGGAAGCGCTTGAAATCAGTTTAAAGGAACTTCAGCAGTTTCCTCTCGACAAATGGAAAGCATTAGGAGAACGTACTTATGCACCGGGTAAGTGGACCGTCAAGGACATCCTCCAGCACTACATCGATACTGAAAGGGTGTTTACTTACAGGGTCACGGCCTTTGCAAGAGGTGACCGGCAGAAGATGCTTTCCTTTGATGAGGATTTATTTGCTGCAAATGCCGATGCCAACCGCAGAACCATCGAAGATTTACTCGAAGAATTAATCCTGGTGAGAAATGGATACATAGCCATGTACAGATCTTTCACTCCCGAAATGTTACAGCGTTCGGGTTTTGGATTCAACGGATCCGAATATTGTGTGCTTTCAATGGCTTTCATGATCGCAGGTCACCAAAGATGGCACTTCAGAGTTGTTGAAGAACGTTATTATCCGATTCTTGAAAAAAACTGAAACTGTACTGCAGCCTTTTATTCAGCTATTAACCTAAACACGGATGTTAAAAGCTTGCCCTGTGGGGGCTACTTCAGTACCCTGGTGATGGCGTTTATGCCAGGTGGAAAGTATTTAGTGAATAGTGTTTAGTGAATAGTGATTAGTGGCCACCCCCAATTCTTATTTCTTCTAAAGTGTTTGTTTTTTAGTTCTCAATGTGTTTTTTTATTGAATAACAA
>CAYMMN010000573.1:0-1919 GCA_964391495.1 uncultured Flavobacteriales bacterium
TGAATAGTCGGGTAAAAATCTTTTTCAGTATTCTCCTCGTGTTTTTCACATTCATAAGACTTGTGAAAGGACAAATGCCTGATTATACATCAAGAATCAAAACCGGTAAGGATTTGAGGGTTGGCGCTGAAAGAATGGAAGTCTATTTGCCTTTGATAAAGGGAAAAAAAATCGCCATCGTTGCCAATCAAACCTCCAGAATTGGAACTACGCATTTAGTGGATAGTTTGCACGAGCTTGGTATTAAAATCCAATGTGTTTTCGCTCCCGAACATGGCTTCAGGGGAGAGCAGGGTGCAGGAGAAAAGATCAGCAATGGTGTTGATTCAAAAACCGGTATTCGTATCATTTCTTTATATGGAAAACACCTCAAACCTACCAAAGCGGATCTTGCAGGAACCGAGGTAATTCTCTTTGATATACAGGATGTAGGAGCGCGGTTCTACACTTATATTTCAACTTTACAATATGTAATGGAGGCATGCTCAGAGCAGAACAAATTGCTGATACTTCTAGACCGGCCAAATCCCAACGGGTATTATGTTGATGGTCCTGTGCTGGACACGGCCTATCGTTCTTTTATTGGTATGAATTCCATTCCTGTTGTTCATGGAATGACAATAGGCGAGTACGCAAAAATGCTGAATGGAGAAAAATGGCTGAAACGAAAAAGAGCCTGTAGTCTAAAGGTTATTAAAGTGCAAGGATATACTCACAAAGATTTGTATCAATTGCCTGTCAGGCCATCTCCCAATTTACCTAATATGACTGCAGTGTACTTGTATCCATCGCTTTGTTTTTTCGAGGGCACCAGAGTGAGCCTTGGTAGAGGGACCGAATTGCCATTTCAATGCATCGGTTACCCCGGTTATAAAGGGGGAAATATTGAATTTACACCAAAGGACTTACCGGGTATTGCACTAAATCCTCCTTATAAAGACAGTCTTTGCCAGGGTCTGGATTTAACTGGTGCCACCAGAGATAGTGTATTCACTCGTTTGAATCTGAATTGGTTGATTCAGTTTTATTCTTCATATGCGGAAAAGGAAGGGTTCTTTATTCCTTTTTTTGAAAAACTCGCAGGAACTTCTTTATTACGTAAGCAAATCGAATCTGGAAAAAATGAGGACGGAATTCGAAAATCATGGATGCAAAAATTGGTTCAATTCAAGGCAGTGAGGAAAAAATACCTTTTGTACCCTGATTTTGAATAAATTTCATGTTCTGAATTTGCTTCTGAATTGTTGAAGATTAGCACCAAATCAACATTGTGAGTATCGTTGATTTTTTTATTTTTGAGAATCACTTGAATCATTAGAAATATATGAGCCTATGAAAAAATTGTACTTATTGATTTTATTGGTCGTTCCTGCATTAACTGGTTTTGCTCAGGACAGAACTTGTGCAACCATGACATCGCTCGAGGAACGCATGGAAAAGGATCCTTCTTTGCGAAAAGTGCATGAGGATTATGAGCGAGCTACACAGGAATGGATAAAAGCGCATACCGTTCCTCAGGCAACTTCTGTGATTCCATTAATTCCAGGTTATACACCAACCGGTAACAGAAAAGTTGATCAGCAACGTTATGCGTCTGCGAAAGCAGCCTTGATCCGAAGCAAAAATCAAAATAAACAAGAATCTGTAACTACTCCTGCTCCAAATAGTGAAGTTCAAAAGGAACAGGAAAAAAAGAAAAAAACAACTACCGGTTTTGTTTATGGAAGAGAAGGAGGTTCAAAATGAAAGCTATTTTCAGAACCTTATTTGTTACCTGTTTAATTTATTTTGTTGCAACAAAGGTTGGAGCGCAATGTCCATATGACAATACAATTTATTTAACTGGTTCAGCTCCGACAGTAGTAAATGATTTTGTGGAGGCACCCCAAACCTGGGCCGGAGATTTCAACCGAGTTACG
>CAYMMN010000574.1:0-1917 GCA_964391495.1 uncultured Flavobacteriales bacterium
TTCCGAAGGAGAAATTAGAGATGAAAATGAAAAGAAGAGATGTGAAAAATGAAATGGTGAAGTAGGAGTTATTCTTCATGGGATTAATTTTTAGAAAATTAAATTTGAAAAAATAAACTGCTATCAAATGTATACAAAATAATTCCGGAATTCACAACTGAAAATCAAGCGTTGACCAAAATCATGATTATAAAAGACCTTTTGGTGCTTATGTTAAATTGAAATCCTAAAAATAATTCATTATTTCAATTAATTTTAAAAAAGGGTTTCCAGAATCTTTAAATAATACAAATTAATTGTGAAGCAACATCCAAACAAATCATGTCAGCCCTTCGGGCTTAGGGTTTAAAGAAGTTTGGTCTTTTCTATAATAATTTCATCCCTTCGGGATTTTTGAAAAATGGATTTTGAAATGTTTTTATTGTCACGAATGATTTCTATTGTACGGCGTTGAAGATTAATTTCTTTTTCTCTCAAAAGGTGTGATCACTGAATATTTTAAAATTTTGACTTTTGAATTTTGATTTTAACTTTTTGACTTTCTATTTAAATCTCAAATCACTCAGCAATCTAACCCCGGTCGCAGCGAGGAACGAGCGGAGAACGGGCAGGTCGGAATTGAAGAGGATGAACATCTCGTTCCAAAAATATTTTTGCAATTTGTCCCGATGGGGCGAAAATTTTAAAGCCCGTAAGTACTCAGCAAGTACGCCATCGAAGCCATCGCCGCGGCTCCCAGCAACAGTTCGCGTTTGTTCACTTTGTCAAATGTATCCGATGCGGCATGATGATAATCGAAATACCGTTGTGAATCCACCACCAGGCCGATCAGAGGCACTTTCAATTCGCGCTTCAATGGACCGATGTCGGAGCCACCATGCGTTTCATCAAAATTCCAGAGCAGATAGGGTCGGAATAAAGGAGCCCACTTTTTTGCGATCGCGCGTTTTTCATCGCTCATATCAAAACCAAAACCATAAGGCGTAAAACCACCGGCATCACTTTCCATCGCCGCGATGTGCTTTTCAGTATTCTTTCCGGCAAGCTCCGCGTATTTTCTTCCACCACGCAATCCATTTTCTTCATTCATAAAAGCAACAGCACGGATGGTACGTTTTGGTTTTATTCCAAGTGCTTTCATCGCACGGATAATTTCTATCGCCTGCACCACTCCGGCTCCGTCATCGTGCGCGCCTTTTCCGGTGTCCCAGGAATCCAGGTGTCCGCCAATCACAATAATTTCTTCAGGATGTTCGCTGCCGCGGATTTCACCAACAACATTGTGGGATAAAACGCTGTCGAGCATCTGACTGTTGAGTTTCAGGAAAAATTTTGTCTCCGCGTTGGAACGCAAAATCCTGCTGAGCAGATCCGCGCCATTGGTACTGATCGCGGCGCAGGGAATTTTTGGCAATGAATCGTTGTAACCCATCGCTCCGGTATGCGGAAAATCATCGCTTGCGTTTGTCATCGAACGACACACTGAAGCGATCGCTCCATAACGTGCCGCTTCACTCTGCCCCGACCAGCGATACTCTGCCGCCTCACCATAAGCCTCGAATGTATTGATCAGTGTTTCATCGAAAGGATGATTGTAGAAAACTATTTTCCCCTGAATTTTTTCACGACCCAGTTTCTTCAGCTCATCAAATGTTTTTACTTCTATAATGTTTGCTGTAATTCCTTCGGCGGGAGTGGAAACAGAACCACCGAGTGCTGTAACCGGAACTTCCTGTTCGTGTTTGTTCGCTTCAATGATCTTCGCGCTTTCCTTCGCGCCTCTCACCCAATGCGGAACCATCACCGGCTGCAACCACACAGAATCCGCACCTGCATTTTTCATCATGATCTCCGTAACCTGCACAGCTTTTTCCGCTTCCTGCGACCCGGTTAGTCGGGCTCCGACATTCAACGATA
>CAYMMN010000575.1:0-1912 GCA_964391495.1 uncultured Flavobacteriales bacterium
AACGATGATAAAGCTTCCTTCATATTCCTGCAACACATTGATCAGAATGGCGACAGATTGCATGTCAAGGTGATTCGTAGGCTCGTCAAGAATCAGGAAATTCGCCTTACTCAACATGGTTTTTGCCAGGGCCACTCTTGATTTTTCTCCTCCGGAAAGCACTTTAATTTTTTTGAATACATCGTCACCGGTAAAAAGGAATGCACCCAAAACTGTTCGGAGTTCAACGTCCTTTTTATCCGGGGCAAATTCAGCCAGCTCGGTAATGAGGTCGTTGTTAAGATTCAATGCCTCTAATTGATGCTGCGCATAAAATGCAGTTACAACCTGATGAACATTTTCTGATTTTCCTTCATAGGGTTCACTTCCATTGATCATTCTGAGCAATGTTGATTTACCTCTACCATTCGCACCTATGAGTGCGATTTTATCTCCTCGGTTGATTTTAATTTCTGTGTTTTCCAGAATTTTCAAATCGCCGTAAGCTTTCTTTTTTATTTGCAAATGAGAAATGACCTTACCCGGTTGCCGGTCAATCACAAAACGAATATTGATATCCGGTGTACCGCTTTCGACATCCTCAATCTTATCCATCTTATCGAGCATTTTCATCCTCGACTGAGCCATTTTGGCTTTGGATGCTTTTGCGCGAAAACGGTCGATCAGTTTCTCCTGCTCTTTGATATATTGTTGTTGGTTTTTAAACTGGGATCGCTGCAACTCCTCTCTTCCTGATTTTTCTTCAAGATAGAAAGAGTAATTTCCATTGTAAAGTGTGATTTTTTGATTCGCGATTTCTGCGGTTTTGGTGACCACCTTATCCAGAAAATATCTGTCGTGTGACACCACCACCACTGCTCCCCTGTAATCCTGAAGGTATTTTTCAACCCACTGAATGGAAGGCAAATCGAGGTGGTTGGTAGGCTCATCCAAAAGGAGCAAATCGGGTTGCTGCAACATCATTTTTGCCAACATCACTCGCATACGCCACCCTCCTGAAAACTGATTGAGAGAACGGTTGAGATCAGCGGTAGAAAATCCAAGTCCTTCGAGCAAGGCTTCTGCTTTGTGCTGAATATTATATCCGTCAGCCGCTTCATAGGCAACCTGCTTGTCATGAAGTTCATGCAAAATCGCCTCGGAATGATCGTGTTCCATCTTTTCAAGCAAAGCATGGATTTCTTTTTCCAATCGAAGAGGTTCTCCGAAAGCCTGCATTGCTACTTCAAGAATGGTATCACTGCTGGAATAACTAAGTAAATCCTGGTTCAGAAAACCAAGAGTCATATTCCTGAGTTTGGAAACTTCTCCCTTTTCAAGCTGATACTCACCATTGATGATTCTCAGCAGGGTGGATTTACCGGTTCCATTGAGACCTACCAGGCCTATTTTTTCACCCGGATTAATTTGCCAGGTAGCATCGCGGTACAAATACCGGCCACCAAATTCGAAACTTATATTGTTTAATGATAACACGGCGCGAAAGTCGGAATTTTTTATCGTTTTGCCGCATTTCTTGTAGATACAAATGCGAATTCATTATCAGATGCTACAGGCAATTAAAATAAAGTCCAAACCATTTATATCTTGAAAAAAGCAAATGACATTCTCCATAATGTCCTGATTCTCTATGTTCAGGAATTCTGAATCTTAGAAATATTAAATCAAAAAAATCCAAATTACTCTGGCTGAAGT
This sequence comes from uncultured Flavobacteriales bacterium, assembly GCA_964391495.1. Classification (GTDB taxonomy): domain Bacteria; phylum Bacteroidota; class Bacteroidia; order AKYH767-A; family 2013-40CM-41-45; genus JADKJP01. The sequence continues at coordinate 1,696 of CAYMMN010000575.1, forward strand.
GGGTGAATTTATCTGCCTTAATCTCTAAAAATTAGCTTTCTTTGTCAAAAATTAACAAAAATAGTCATATGAAAAAATCATCATTTATTCACGGAGTATCAATTGTAGCTGGTATGTGGGGATTTCTTGCGCTCCTTGGCGCATGGGTTATGGGAGAAGGTGGAACTATTTTGGGGTTTACCTACCAGCATTGCATCAACGATGCTACTGTGCTCCT
>CAYMMN010000576.1:0-1911 GCA_964391495.1 uncultured Flavobacteriales bacterium
GGTAGTTAACATGACCGGACTATGGCGTTTTGATGGATCATGAGCATCAGGAACCGTATCAGCACCCATTCCATGTTTCGGTTTCCACTGATGAGCACCGGCAGGACTTTTAGTCAATTCCCATTCATACCCGAAAAGATTCCAGAAAAAATTGTTGCTCCATTTTGTAGGCGTAGTGGTCCATGCACCTTCCAGTCCGCTGGTGATTGTATCCGCGCCAGCTCCGCTTCCATAGGTATTTTTCCAGCCAAGACTTTGTTCTTCAATCCCCGCTGCAGCCGGTTCTTTCCCGACATATTTACCGGGATCCGCTGCACCATGAGTTTTACCGAATGTATGTCCGCCCGCGATCAGCGCGACAGTTTCTTCATCGTTCATGGCCATGCGACCAAAAGTTTCACGAATATCTCGTGCCGCGGCAATCGGATCAGGATTTCCGTTTGGTCCTTCGGGATTCACATAGATCAATCCCATTTGTACTGCCGCCAGAGGATTTTCCAGTTCACGATCTCCTGAATAACGTTTGTCATCGAGCCATTTATTTTCAGAGCCCCAGTACACATCTTCTTCCGGTTCCCAGATATCTTCACGTCCGCCACCGAAACCAAAAGTTTTAAAACCCATTGATTCCAGCGCGCAGTTCCCGGCGAGGACCATCAGATCGGCCCAGGAAATTTTTCTTCCGTATTTCTTTTTGATGGGCCAAAGCAGGAGCCGGGCTTTGTCGAGGTTCGCGTTATCGGGCCAGCTGTTCAGTGGAGCAAAGCGTTGTGTTCCGGAACCAGCGCCGCCACGACCATCGGAGATACGGTATGTCCCGGCGCTGTGCCAGGCCATGCGAATGAAAAATGGTCCGTAATGACCATAATCTGCCGGCCACCAGGACTGAGAAGTGGTCATCAGCTGAACGATATCTTTTTTTACTTCATCGAGGTTTAGGCTTTTGAATTCTTTGGCATAATCGAATTCTTTGTCCATCGGATTCGACAGTGAAGAATTCTGTCGAAGAATATTTAACTTCAGTTGATTCGGCCACCAGTCGCGGTTTCTAGTTCCGCCACCGGCGCTTTGTTTCAATGCCCCACCCGTGAACGGGCATTTACCGGCAGTTGAAGGTGATGTGATGTTTTCCATGGTTGATCAGATTAGGGAGGAATATAGATTATAAATTTACGATGAAAATATTTTTACTCACAGTACTTGAGTCATGTTTATCCGGCCTTTTCAATTTTAGACCGTTGGCAATTTTAGCCGGAATGTTAAGATAAATCAAATTGATAGTATTTATAGATATATAAATGAAATCTATTAACCTTTCTGATCGATTAAGTTTTAGCATTAGAAAAATGCGATTTAACAGGTAATTTGACTTAAACGATAAATGCTCTTCTGAATATTGCTTAATTAACAGGTATAGATTCTACCATTCCTGATGTTTTATTTGTAACTTCGAAATAAGGATGAATTGCCATTTTTAAAACATAAAGCTTTTTAAAATGAAATTGCCTTTTGGAATTGTACTCAGTTTTTTTCTTTCAATATTCTGTGTTGAAAATATCCAATGTCAGGTGGTAAACTTTCTGAGGGACAGTTCCCGCTGGGTTTATATCACAAGTGAATCTACTGAGCCCAATATGCAGTTTATCACAAACACCACAGAACAATTCGAAATTCAGGGTGATACGATTTTAAATATTACCGGGTATAAAAAACTTTATAACAAAAAAATCATTGAAACGGTTGTATTTCCGGGAACAGGAACACAATATTCCATCTTTTCCTACGATAGTGCATTGCAATTTATTCGTTTTGATTCGAGCAGTAATGAGGTTTTCCTGAAGGCGGATACCGGCACGATCGACAATTTACTTTATTCATATAATCAAACCATAGGAGATACACTTGTTGGTA
>CAYMMN010000577.1:0-1910 GCA_964391495.1 uncultured Flavobacteriales bacterium
TGTACAAATTTATAAATTAATGAGCATTCGGAACCTGAGATCTTCCCAAATTTCTCCACCCTTTCCACACAATCCGGAGATCCGCGTAAGCTCTGTAATCTTTTGCATACAAGGTGTTTAAGCGGGAAATGGTAGGGCCGTCAAGAGAATGTTGTTGTAAACCGTCGATCGGGTTGAGAACTCCCGGACGGATTCGGGGCAGGGTATTCTGACTTCCTTCCATTGCTGAATAGCCGACCCATGATTTTTTGCCGGACAATACAGCAAAAATATTCCGGAAAAATCCGGCAGGATGACGCTGAAACAAAATGAAAAGTGGAGAGCCCATCAGCAAAAAGAAGCAAAGCACGATATCCATGAATCGTTTGTTTCTTTTGTTGATGGTTTTGCTGATGCTGTTGATGTCGATGACATAAAGTTCACCCGGATTATCCACCGAACTCGAGCCGATGATGAACATGCTTTCGGGAGGCGCGATTTTGTATTCCACATCCCGTGCCTGCTCGGTTGACATGCAATTGATAATCTGGTTGGATGCAACATCTTTTCCGCAGAAGATAACTTCTTCGATGGAATACACTTCTATGATTTCGGCAAGTTTGGAATCTGCGCCGAGGTAATAATTGTGGTATTCGGTGTGTTGTTTGGTTCCGGTGGAATGTCCGGATGATCCATTCCCTCCCGGTTTTACAAAGCCGATAAAATTATGCGATGTGTCCGAAAGTTTGAGCAATGAAAGCACACGAATACCTTCTTCTTCTTCACCAACGATGAGCAACCTCTTACGGGTGTTGTTTTCCATCACCACATTCTTCGAAGAAATCGCGTTTAACAACAAACGAATTGCTGTCATCGAGATACTTGCCCATACCGAACCGAGAAGAATCAATGCACGGGAAAAACGATATTCCTCCGGCAAAAGCGCGTAGATAACCAGGATGAGTAATGTGCCTGTAAAAATCCCGCGAATCACTTTGGATAAACGAATGGGAATGTCGTAACCACCACTGAAGAAAACCGAAACAATCCAGAGGAAAGCATAGGAAGGCACGGCGATACTCATGAACTCAACAGGATAGTTGACCAGCATGTTGTGTCCCCAATATTCTTTGAGGAAATACATTCCTGTGAATAACAGAATGAAATCAAGGATGGGGAGAAAAAGTCTTTTGATAAAACGAATCAGAATGGCAGCGCCTGCTCTCAGGTAAATCGCGAGACGAATAAAGAACGTAAACAGAGAAGCATTGGATTTGCTGAAATGTTTTTTCGCGAAAATGATCATCGCGTTGTAAAACACGAAGACATAATTCACGCTGCTTTTTTTGGTGCTTTCACCTTTGTAATGAATGATCCTTGTATCCGGGAAATAATAATTTTTATAACCGGCTTTTGTAATCCTGTAACTGAGATCGATGTCCTCTCCATACATAAAGAAATCTTCGTCGAGCAAACCGATCTTATCCAGAACTGTTTTCCGGATCAACATAAAAGCTCCGGCCAAAACATCAACAGCGTTGATTTCATTCTCCTGCAAATAACCGAGATGATATTTTCCAAATGTTTTTGATTTCGGAAACAGCGCCGACAAACCAAAGATTTTATAAAAAGCGACAAGTGGAGTAGGCAGACCTCTTTTTGATTCCGGCAAAAAGCGACCGGTACCGTCAATCATTTTTACACCCAGTCCGCCAGCATCCGGATGTGTATCAATAAATCCGAGCATCTTGCGGAAAGTATCTTCTTCCACAACGGTGTCGGGATTGAGCAGCAAAACATATTCAGCTGTAGAAAGACGAATCGCCTGGTTATTTGCTTTGGAAAAACCTTTGTTATCGGTATTCGCGACCACCTTCACGGAAGGAAATTTTTCCTTCACCATTTCCACCGAACCATCAACAGAATTATTG
>CAYMMN010000578.1:0-1905 GCA_964391495.1 uncultured Flavobacteriales bacterium
AATTCGCAGCCAAAGTTGGTTCCGGCAAGGTGTTGTTTCCGCAGGCAAAAGGAAGTATGCGTTCCATTCAGCAGCAATTCGTGAAAGCAGAACAAGTGATCGATCTTGTAGTGTATGAAACAATCAAGAAGAACGATGGCCCTGCGCCGGATGCTGACATGATTGTATTTACATCTCCTTCAAATGTGGAAGCCTGGTTCGAGCGTTTCCGTGTTGAGTCCAATCATAAAGTGATTGCGATGGGTGACGCGACAGCAAATGCATTGCGGCAGTTTGGTGTCGTGAAACTAACCAAACCGGATACTTTTGATGATTCAGGAATAGTACGGTCGGTTTTTGGAATGAGTGGCAAGGGTATTTAATTTTTTAGAAAATAATTAATCAACAACCAACGGAAAGAGTCAGAAAGATTTTAAAACAAGTTCTGTTCCGGAGGAAAAAAATAATATTAAAATGTTACACAGACCCAGAAGAATGCGACGCGACTCAATCGTTCGCGGAATGGTAGCGGAGACAAGACTCTCCAAGGACATGTTTATTTATCCTTATTTTGTTACTAAGGGAAAGAAAGTAAATCAACCGATTGAGGCAATGCCGGGGATCAGCCGTTTTTCCGCGGATACTTTGATGCAGGATGTGGAAAAAGGACTTAAGATGGGCGTGAATAAAATTTTGTTGTTTGGAGTAGGGGAAGATAAGGCGGAGGATGCTCATTCAGCATATGACGATCACAGTATTGTTGCGGATGCTGTGCGTTTACTCAAAAAGAATTTCGCGGATGACTTGTATGTGATCACTGATGTTTGTCTGTGCGCTTATACCACCCATGGCCATTGTGGCATCCTGGAGCATGATTATGTACAGAACGACCCGACTTTGGATATACTCGCCAAGATGGCTTTAAAACATGCCGAAGCAGGAGCTGACATGGTTGCGCCAAGCGATATGATGGATGGAAGGGTTCTGGCGATACGTCAGATGCTTGATCAACATCATTTTGAAAATACCGCATTGATGTCGTATGCCACCAAATTCGCTTCGGCTTATTATGGCCCTTTCAGAGAAGCGGCGGATTCGGCTCCCGGAAAAGGTGACCGGAAATCTTATCAGATGGACTATAGAAATGCCCGTGAAGCGGTTCGTGAAGCGAAAATTGATGAGACTGAAGGTGCTGATATTGTGATGGTAAAGCCTGCTTTGGCCTATCTGGACATCATCCGGGCGGTACGCAGGAACACAACATTGCCGGTGGCTTGTTACAATGTATCCGCTGAATATACCATGGTCAAAACTGCCGCAAAAATGGGCTTTATTGACGAGCAGCGTATTGTAATGGAAAATATGTATGCTTTCGCCCGTGCCGGAGCTGGTATTATTATCAGCTATCATACGCACGATATATTGGGCCAAAAGTGGCTGTAACAAGTAGGTGATAATTATCATAGTACAATGAACCACAGCGCTTAAATTGCGCTCCCACTACACATTCCAGAGGCCGCAAGCCTGAAATTTCTTATCTTTGCGGACCTTTCTCATTATCCAATACTACCTATACAATTCCTATGGAACGTCAGAATGAAATCCTTGATAATGTTATCATCAAGTTTGCCGGTGACTCCGGTGATGGTATGCAGTTAACCGGGACACAATTTACCAACACAGCTGCCTTGTTTGGCAACGACCTCAGCACATTTCCGGATTTCCCTGCCGAGATCCGGGCCCCGCAAGGAACTCTTGCCGGTGTATCCGGTTATCAGCTTCACTTTGGAAGTGTTGAAATTTTCACACCGGGTGATTCCTGTGATGTGCTGGTTGTGATGAATGCGGCTGCATTAAAAGCAAATCTCCGTAATCTCCGCAAAGGCGGGATCATCATTGCAAATACAGACGGTTTTGATCCAAAAA
>CAYMMN010000579.1:0-1903 GCA_964391495.1 uncultured Flavobacteriales bacterium
GTCTGAGGCAATTGAATCCGCTACCCGCTACGCAACTGAAGTACCGTACAAAGTCATGGAACTTTGTTATGCTTCCATGGAAGTGATCAAAGCCATGGCGAAAAAGGGGATTCCAAATTCCGTTACAGATGCCGGTGTAGGCGGTTTGTGTGCCCGTTCCGCTATTTTTGGGGCTTTTCTCAACGTGAGAATCAACTCTTCCGGCCTGAAAGACAAGGCTTTTGTGGAAAAAATCCTCAGGGACGGACAAGTGATTGTTGACAAGACCATAGCCGCTGAAAAAGAGATCATGCAGATTGTTGATACAAAAATCAAATGAGACGGAAAGTCAAACATTTATTGACTTTTTTCGTAGTATCAATTATATTATAGGATCACTGGTCCTGCGTTAAAAACCGGTGAAGGTGATTCTTATGGAGCATGTGGTCGAGAAAAGCATTTAACCGTTTATTTTTTTCCTTCCCGATACAACTTGTGGTCGTTCTGCTAAAGAAAAACCACATCTTGTTATTGTATTGGGTGATTCTATTCGGTTGGATCACCAACAGCACATCAAAAACCTTCGGTATCCCCTTTCTGTTCCTGGACCCTGAATACATGGGGACAGTTGGCTTCACTTCCTTTTTCATCATGGGATTTGCCACCGGAAGTTTTGTGATGGTCTACAATATTTCCAGTTACATCGTCAATGGATTTCGTTTCCCATTCATCGCGACATTGGGAAGACCATTTTTAAAATACACTATCAACAATTTTATTGTTCCTTCTCTTTTTGTACTCACCTATCTGGGGAATATTTTCTATTTCCAGCTGAATAATGAGTACCAGAGTATCTGGACAGTATTGGTACATCTGCTTGGTTTCATTACGGGGATTACCCTGATTATCATGGTCACCCTCACTTATTTCTTTCATTCCAATAAAGACATTGTTCACATGTTCGGAGTTGAAACTTCCGATGCTGATCCAAATGCACCGGTCGCTGAACATCTTCTTGAAATGAAAGAATTCAAACCCAAAAGAAAACTCTTCAGTGCAAGGAAGAAAACTTACGATAAAGTATGGCGGGTTGATACGTATTTGAGCACATTTACAAAAGTAAAGTTGGTGCGTCAAACCGGCCACTACACGCGTGAGATGGTAGAATCGGTTTTTCGTCAGAACCACCTCAATGCTGCGATTGTAGAGATCATTGTCTTTGGCTTGTTTATCATCATGGGTTTGTTCAAGGACTATTCTTTCTTCCAGATTCCCGCAGGAGCAAGTGTATTGCTGATCTTTTCCATGTTCATCATGCTTAGCAGCGCTTTCCGGTTCTGGTTAAAAGCATGGGCGGGTTCGGTATTCATTTTATTGATTATTGTTATCAATGCTTTGTCACGGTTGGGAATCTTCTATCCGGATAACAAAGCTTACGGGATGGAATACACAAAGAATCCCGCAACCTACAGCATCAGCCGTTTCAATTCTCTGGATGATGCGATCACGGTTCAGGCTGATTACGACAGTACCCTGAGAATTCTTGAACGCTGGAAGGAAAAATTCATAACTGACCAGGAGAAGCCTAAAATGATTTTTGTGAATTGTTCCGGTGGTGGTTTACGTGCTTCTATATGGGCATTCCGGATCATGCAGGTATCCGACAGCCTTACCAACAACGAATTCTCGAAGTCCACACAATTAATCACCGGAGCCTCAGGAGGAATGATCGGAGCCGCATATTACAGGGAATTATTATTGCAACAGCGTCTTGGACTGCTAAAAAAATTCAATGCTAAAAAGAGCATTAACAACATCGGTAAAGATCTCCTGAACCCTGTAGCATATAGTGTCACGGTGAGTGATCTTTTCTTTAATATTCAGAAATTTCAGGATGGGAATACGAAATTTTCCAAAGACCGAG
>CAYMMN010000580.1:0-1899 GCA_964391495.1 uncultured Flavobacteriales bacterium
CTTTGAGTGAAGGAAAATACCAGGAGGCCGAGCACCATGAAAATTCCGGCAAGAGAAAAGGCGTAGTTCCAGTTGTAATTATTGGCGACATACATACACAGAAACCCTCCCAAGAGGGCTCCGATGTTGATGCCGCTATAGAACAATGAAAATCCGGCATCTCGCCTTGGGTCACCGTCTTTGTAGAGTGCTCCAACCATGGTAGAGATATTTGGTTTGAAAAAACCTGTTCCTACAATGGTAAAACTGATACCGATATAATAAAGAGTATCCGGAGAAAAAGCGAGTGTGAAACTTCCAATGATCATGAGTAATCCTCCCCAGAAGATGGATTTTCTGAATCCGAGGATTTTATCGGCGAACAAACCTCCGATAAATGCCATGGTATACACAAATGCCTGAATGGCTCCGTATTTCAGGTTGGCTTCTTTTTCAGACATCAGAAGTTTTTCGACCATAAAAATGGTGAGCATTCCTCTCATACCATAAAATGAAAAGCGCTCCCACATTTCCGCGAGGAACAAATACCAGAGTTGTTTCGGGTATTTTCCTTTGAAATTCTGGATCTCTTCGAGTGTTTGATTCATAGTGAAGGGTTTGGTTTTTAAGAAATCATCAGGACCAATGGATGTCCTTCTGATGCGCAATGTAATTTTTTTCCTTGAAAATACTTGTTCCCAACTATATTTCGCAATAGCACGATGGTTAAATCCATAAAAAAAGACCGCCTGGTGGGACGGTCTTTTTTGCATTCTATGTTGTCATTTAAATTGTTCCGGCTCCGTGGCAGTTTTTGAATTTCTTGCCACTACCGCAAGGACAAGGATCGTTGCGTCCAACTTTTTGTTCAGCCCTTACAGGTTGAATCTTGGGTGGAGCAGGAGGACCCGGTTGAGTTCCCGGACGGTTGGAAACTGATGGTGTTTCAGCTTTATTGGTGCTGACGTTCTTTAAATCCTGTTTTGGTAAGGGACGCGCTTCTTTCACCTGGTTAGGATCCTGCTGTGGAATGATTCCTTTGAACAGGAATGAAATAATTTCCCTGTTGGTTTCATCCATCATTTGTTTGAACAATTCAAAAGATTCGAATTTGTAAATCAGCAAAGGATCCTTTTGTTCATAGACAGCATTCTGTACAGATGTTTTCAAATCATCCATTTCACGCAGGTGCTCTTTCCATGCGTCGTCGATCATGGCAGCAGTGATCAATCGCTCGAAAGCAATTGCCAGTTCCTTGCCATGTGTTTCGTAGGATTTCTTCAGATTGGCAACAACCTGAATTCCTTTGAGACCGTCGCTGAATGGAATCACAATGTTCTGAATGGTCGCTCCCTGGTTTTTATACACATCATCGATAAACGGCCAGGTGCGTTCGATCAGCATTTGTGTTTTATGCTTGTAATAACGCTGTGCTTCGTTGAAGATTTTTTCTGTAGTCACCTCAGCTTTTTCATTCATGAATTGCTGTTCGGTCACCGGACATTCAATCGAAAGTACACGGATAAGATCCAATTGCAATGCCTGGAAATCGCGGGTTTCGATGTGTTGATTGACGAGCGCTTCGCAGGTATCGTATACCATGTTGCTGATGTCAATGCTCAGTCGTTCTCCAAAAATCGCGTGACGGCGTTTGGTATAAACCACTTCACGCTGTGAATTCATCACGTCATCGTATTCGATCAAACGCTTACGAATTCCGAAGTTGTTTTCTTCTACTTTACGTTGTGCACGTTCGATAGAAGAAGTGATCATGCTGTGTTGAATCACTTCACCTTCTTCGATTCCCATGCGATCCATGAGTTTCATGATTCGTTCTGAACCAAAGAGACGCATCAGATCATCTTCCAGAGAAACATAAAACTGTGAAGATCCCGGGTCACCCTGACGTCCTGCACGACC
>CAYMMN010000581.1:0-1890 GCA_964391495.1 uncultured Flavobacteriales bacterium
ATGCTGATCCGGCCGGACAGGTTTTTGTATTCTTTATCATGGCCGTAGCTGCCGCGGAAGTTGCTGTTGGTTTGGCCATTCTGACAATGATATACCGGAACACGGGCTCCGTTGATATCAATTTCCTCAACAGATTGAAGTGGTAGGCTGAAACCTGCAATTTTTACGGAAGTATTGTTATTTCTCCAAAATTTCCATGGAGAACATGTAGGATTCTTTTACATTTATCCTGCTAAACAATAGTATATGTCCTATCCCTATCAGATCAAGACTCCCGACGAATATCAATCCGCCTATCGTAAAAGTGTAAATGACCCGGAAGGATTCTGGGCAGATATTGCTTCGAATTTTTATTGGCGCAAACGCTGGGACAAAGTTCTTGATTGGAATTTCAAAGATCCATCTATCAAATGGTTTAGTGGTGGTAAATTAAATATCACCGAGAACTGCCTTGATCGGCATCTCGGTTCTATCGGAAACAAACCTGCCATCATCTGGGAGCCTAACGATCCTGAAGAACACCACCGTGTGATCACTTATCGTGATCTTCACCATAAAGTTGTGCAGTTTGCAAACGTGCTCAGGAATAATGGCGTCAAAAAAGGAGATCGCGTATGCTTATACATGGGCATGGTTCCCGAACTGGCAATTTCAGTGCTTGCCTGTGCCCGGATTGGTGCTGTGCATTCCGTCATTTTCGGTGGCTTTAGCGCGCAGAGTATTGCTGATCGTCTGCAGGACGCCCAAGCGGAATTTATCATCACCTGTGACGGTGCTTATCGTGGCAACAAAGAAATTCCATTGAAAGGAGTCATTGATGATGCACTGGTTCAATGCAAATTTGTAAAACGTGTGATAGTACTCACACGCACCCGCACTCCGGTGAGTATGATCAAAGGCCGTGATGTGTGGTGGGAAGATGAAATCAAGAAAGTTGAAACTATGGGCAATCCGGATTGTCCTGCAGAAGAAATGGACTCCGAAGACGAATTGTTCATTTTGTATACTTCAGGTTCAACAGGTAAACCAAAAGGTGTTGTGCACACTTGTGGAGGTTACATGGTGTATACGACTTACTCTTTTGTAAATGTCTTTCAATATCATCCGGGAGACATCCATTTTTGTACTGCAGATATAGGATGGATAACTGGACACAGTTACATAGTATATGGTCCATTAGGAGCCGGAGCTACAACATTGCTTTTTGAAGGAGTTCCAACATGGCCGGATGCAGGAAGATTCTGGGACGTAGTAGATAAATACAAAGTGAATATTCTCTATACGGCACCAACTGCAATCCGTTCATTGATGGGATTTGGTTTGGGACCGGTTCAGGATAAAGATTTATCATCACTCAAAGTTCTTGGAACAGTTGGCGAACCGATTAATGAAGAAGCCTGGCATTGGTATGATGAATTTATAGGAAAGAAAAAATGTCCGATTGTAGACACGTGGTGGCAAACAGAAACCGGTGGTATCATGATCTCCAATATGGCAGGTGTAACACCCGGAAAGCCTTCCTATGCTACTCTCCCGCTTCCCGGTATTCAACCGGTACTCGTGGATGAAAACGGAAAAGAAATTGAAGGCAATAACGTTAGTGGAAACCTTTGTATTCGTTTTCCATGGCCATCCATTATACGTACAACTTATGGAGATCATGAACGTTGTCGTCTGAATTATTTCGCCGCCTATCCCGGACAATATTTTACCGGTGACGGATGCTTACGTGATGAATTCGGAAATTACAGAATCACCGGCAGGGTTGATGATGTATTAAATGTAAGCGGACACCGGATTGGTACCGCAGAAGTTGAAAATGCCATCAACATGCATGCAGGTGTCGTTGAAAGTGCTGTAGTTGGTTATCCGCACGATATCAAAGGTCAG
>CAYMMN010000582.1:0-1888 GCA_964391495.1 uncultured Flavobacteriales bacterium
CAACCGAAGAATTTGTATTGCTGATCTGAAACTGGCTGACATTGCCGGCACCAACGGACCTTGCATCACGGAAGTGAAATTGATTTCCCTGGCTAAGAAAGTTCAGGTTGCAGCGCAGATTCATTTCAATAAAATTGAGCCAGCCCTGTCCGTTAGGATCAGCAGAACTCATTGATACAGCAACATTCAGGGTAGAAGAATTGGGGAACAGATATTTTGAAATATAAATAGGAGCCGCGTAATTGTCCTGTGGCGAGCTGCCCACGGAAGAAAAAGGTTGTGTAATAAATGTTTGTCCGTTCAGCGCCATACTGAAAGAGTTGCTGGCACTATTCTCTGCTCTTCCAAGCAAAGAGGAGCGTAACAACAAAGTGTCCGAAGTAATGACACCGGGAAAATTGAAGGTGAATGTTTGTGTATTGTTGACGTTGTCAAAATTTTCTCCATACCATTCTCTTCCTGATTTAAGAAGATTCACAGCGTCAATTTCATGGAATCCATACTCATCAAATGAGGTGACAGTATTTGTCGGAGTAGAAGAGGAGGAGGCACGGGTTGTAATCCGTTTTCCCTGTCCGAGACTGGTAGTGAGGAAATAAAATGTTGTATCCGAATACAGATTGATGACGTGACTGAATCTGTTGGTATTCGGATCGGGAAGCCATTGTGTCTGGCTGGTACCATAAAACAAAATATAATCGGTTTGATCGAAATGCCCATCCGATTCACCTACAACCTGGATCGCGTTTTCCTGGAGGTCATCTTTGCGGGATTTGGAATTTGCCATAGGCACCATTCCGCCACCATTTCCATAAATCCGAATGTTTTGAGGATCAATGTTGTCAACATCTACACCCAGATTTTTCAGATCGGTGTAGGTCATTTTATAAACACCTTTTTTGATCAGACCAAATTTGAACCAATCACCATTTGATAATACGCTATTGGATGTGTAAAATCTTGCCGGAGATTGTCTGTTGACGTTTACGCCTGGAGTCAGTTCAAGATCGAAAGAGAGTAAGCGTTCATAACCGGATCCGTTTTTATTTTTCCGGATCGGAAGAATTCTCACAGAAGCATACGGTACTTTTTTTCTGTATACAACAGAAGTTGTGATGTTGAATTCGCTTTCAATTTTTTGAGGAAAAGGAATCAGCTCTGCTTCACGAAGAGGTTCCGTTTCAATGTTGGTGATTTTAGCCTGAACAGAACTTACATTACCGGAAAGTTTCACGGTTTGAACATATTCCGGAAGATAATCGGAGTTATAAGAACCTCCTTCAAAACGCAGCGAGCGAACAGGGGTGCCATCCGGCATGGAAGTTTCCAGAGTGGATTGCCAGTTGATTTTTTTTCTGTCTTGAGACAAGGATCCGGTGTCAGCCGACTGAGTCAGGAAAGGAACAAAAATGAACAGGAAAGTCCATAGTCTTTTTGTATACATGGATCGAAACTGCGTTTGGTTTTGGTTAAATGGAAAAAATGGTTGTGTAATCCTCGTAACGAAGACCGACCTCGAATATTTTGGTAAACAAAAATATTCAAAATTGCTGAAAGAGGACTTCTTTCATGATGTTCTTTTTGTAAATCAACAGTTTCTTACCATTTCATGACCCGGAGATTAGTTAAAAATCCGGACAGGGTATCCTGAATAAATTTTTCATCGGGCAATGAATCATTTTTTTTATCTTTAGCAGGATTTTCGGAGCCATTGTATTTAAAAATCATTAAAATTGTCGTCAAATCTTACACTGGGTTTGAAAGGTGGTATTTTGATCATCAGCAAGGTGCGTAACTCTATAACTTCACAAGCGTAAGACATAACTTAAAAGAAGTTCAAATGCTCAGGAAAGTATTGTTGTGGTTTTTTCTCCTGTACTCAGGTGTT
>CAYMMN010000583.1:0-1884 GCA_964391495.1 uncultured Flavobacteriales bacterium
GTCCTGTCCCCATTCGCGTTATATGTGAAAACGTCCTTATCTATAAAAGTTCCATTCGCATCAGTATGAACTTCTTCTATTTTATCTCCATTCGCATCATACTTGATGGTTTTTTTCTTCTTGATCTTTCCGTCAGCCTGATAACTTATTTCCTCTGTTTTATCTCCGTTCTTATTCAGGGTATAGGCGATATGAGATTTAAAGGCACCTTCATCATCATAATTGATTTCCTCAATCACTTCCGCAGAAGCATCAAAACGCTGAAAAGATTCGTTGATTGTTTGCTCTTTCCCGTCTTTTATAACAGTATTGGTAACCTTTACGGATTTTATCTTATTCTTCTTGATGTCTTTCTTACTTTGAGAAAATGATGATCCGCAAAGCACGGGTACAATAAGAACAATAAGGAAAAGGATTCTTTTCATTTTTGTTACTGATTATTTTTTAGAATGATAATATCAGGGGCTACCACTGTTTGATTTTTGTCTGTAATCTCAACATTTACGAACACCGGAATCTTTGGTGCGGCTCCATTTACAGTTCCATTTGATGCCCCTGTGGAATCTTTAGAATAAGCAAAAAGTTTGTATTGGCCTTTTTGCAAATATTTGAATTCATAAGTGCCATCATACGATGTTTTGTAATCGTTATCGTAAGTGGCATGGTCTGCTCCATAAATGATGTAAACATCCTCGTCCTTCGCAGGGAAGGTATCTCCTACACTGATAAAACCGGGATCAAAATCATATACAATAACCTTACCGGTGATGGTGGATGTTCCGCCCTCTCCTGCGTCCTTTTTACAGGACCCCAAAGCAATAAGCATGCTGGTACACACAATAAGTCCGGGAATAATGCGTTTGAATTTCATTTTCAGTTAGTTGTGAATATAGCCACAAAGATGGAAATAAATTCCTAACCTCAGGCTGTATTTTTAGTGAAGCAACCCTTTCAATACGGCAGAAAGCGGCAAAATGTTTACTTCTCTATCGTTAAAAATTAACAATTGAGCGGCTCCCGTATCAGGATTGCAATCAGGCTTACTTTAAGAGTGCAAATATAACTCAAAGGGATGGAGGATTTGGTTCATAACTTGGGATATTCTACACAATTAAGCTATTTCTGTTTACTTTTATCCTCCATTTATAAAATATGAAAAAAGTAGAGATCCGTTCTGAGTTTGAAGAATACAGTAATATTTCAGAATTACCCGATGATGATCAACGACTGGTCGTAGAGGCAAGATTAAGTGTGAACAAAGCTTATGCTCCTTACTCCAGATTCCAGGTAGGTGCGGCTGTACTTCTTGAAAACGGGATTGTGATGCGTGGAAATAACCAGGAAAATGCCAGTTATCCGATCGGATTATGTGCTGAAAGAGTCGCGATTTTCGCAGCCGGAGCAAATTACCCTGGTGTCAAAATCAGAGCTATTGCCATTACTGCCATGTCAGATTTATTTCATATTGATAAGCCAATCACTCCATGCGGTGCCTGCCGCCAGGCCATTGCAGAATATGAGCACCGTTACCACGGCAACATCCGGCTGATCATGGTTGGAGAAACCGGAAAAGTACTTGTGTCCAACAGCATCAGCCAGTTCCTCCCCTACCAGTTTACAGCTGACGATCTGAATTTAAAACGTTCATGAGTAGTGTTTCTGAAATATATCTTCTCGAAAGCCTCAAAAGCTTCAAAGGCATGAAATCAAATGCTGAGCTGGCAATTGCCCAGATCAGTGATGAAGAGCTCCACTTTCAGCCTGATTCAGAATCGAACAGTGTCGCTATTATTATGCGTCATATAGCAGGTAATCTTCGCTCCCGTTTCACAGATTTCCTTACTACAGATGGCGAAAAACCAAACAGAAAAAGGGACATCGAAT
>CAYMMN010000584.1:0-1882 GCA_964391495.1 uncultured Flavobacteriales bacterium
CCTTTTGCCTTTTGCCTTTTGCCTTTTGCATTTTGCCTTTTGCCTTTTGACTTTTGCCTTTTGCCTTTTTACCTGATCAATCCTGCCTCCTTTTCACATTTGCGTATTTACCCCGAAACACGTAGGTTTGAATGTCCAAGAAGACCATTTCTGATGAAAATTCACAACTGCATCCTCATTATCGGATGTTTCCTGCTTTGTTCCTTCAATGTTCTCGCTCAAAAAATCAGCGGTGTTATCCGCGATGGTAAAACCAATGAACCCATTGTAGGAGCGATCGTTACGCTCAAGGGAACCGGCATTGGTAGTGCGACCGATCTGGATGGCAAATTCGAGCTGGACGTAAAACAGGCTCTTCCTGTGACGCTGGTGATCTCCTACGTTGGTTATGAACCACAGGAATTTAAAGTTGTCTCTGCTGATAAAGGCTTGAATGTAAAACTCAAATCTAAAGAGGTAGAACTCAAAGGGGTTGAAATTACCGGCAGCCGGATTTCCGAGAAACAAAAAGAATCTCCACTTACTGTGGAATCAATGGACATCATTGCCATCAAAGAGTGCGCTCAGACAAGCTTTTACGAAGCCCTCGGAACAATGAAGGGTGTCGATCTTACCAGTGCTTCTCTTGGATTTACCATTGTCAACACTCGCGGATTCAACAGTACATCCCCGGTGCGTTCATTGCAAATTATTGATGGTGTCGACAACCAGGCGCCGGGTCTAAATTTCTCCTTGGGAAATTTCCTCGGAAGTTCGGAGCTCGATGTATTGAAAGTCGATCTCGTTGCCGGAGCTAGTTCCGCATATTATGGTCCGAATGCATTCAACGGTGTAATCAGCATGACAACCCGGAGCCCTTTTGTAAAACCGGGTCTGGAAGTGGAACTAAAAACCGGTGAGCGCAGTCTCATGCAGGCGGCAATTCGCTGGGCGCAGGTGTTTAAAAACAAAGCAGGGAAAGAAAAGTTTGGTTATAAACTGAACGCCTTTTACATGCAGGCAAATGATTGGGAAGCCAATAATCTCGCCGCTACACCGCAGTCCAAGAACAAAGAAAATAATCCCGGTGGTTATGACGCGGTGAACCGTTATGGGGATGAATACAACAGTCAGAACGATGCTTCCGCTATTGCCACACTTCGCCCGGGTCTTGGCATCTGGTACCGGAGTGGTTATGAAGAGAAAGACATTGTTGATTACGGAACAAAAAATCTGAAACTGAATGCAGCATTGCATTACAAGGCAACAGAGAAAACAGAAATATTTTTGTCTTCAAATTTTGGAAATGGTACAACTGTTTATCAGGGAGACAATCGTTATAGTCTGAAAGATATTTTCTTTTACCAGCAACGCCTGGAAGTAAGACAGGAAGGAAAATTCTTTGTGCGTATGTATGCCACAAATGAAGACGCGGGAAATTCCTACGATGCTTTTCTAACCGCTTTGCTGCTGCAGGATGCCGCGAAAAGCGACAGTCGCTGGGCTCAGGATTACAGCAATCACTGGAATACAACCTATGGAACAAAAGTTCGTCAATTGCCGGGCTATCCAACTCCTTCGCAGTATCCGTCTTATACAGACTATGTAAATGCAATCAATCCATGGCTGTTCGCGAATTACCCTGATTCGATGTACAAATACCACAACGAGACGCGTGCCTACGCGGATCAGACGGTAACCACAGCAGGACAGTTCCCGCGTTTTGAACCGGGCACGGCGGCTTTTGATTCGGCTTTTCATGCCATTACAACCACCCTTTATTCAGAAGGCGGATCACGCTTTTACGACAAATCAGCATTGTATCATATGCATGCTGAATACAAGTTCACACCAAAGATCATGGAGATCACCGTTGGTGGAAACTTCCGTGAATACCGTCCGG
>CAYMMN010000585.1:0-1874 GCA_964391495.1 uncultured Flavobacteriales bacterium
TCTGGGCAGCAAGGCCGAGGGTTTACTATTGAAAAATAACGGTAATTCAAGAAACGTGCTTTTTGAAATCCATTTGGTTACACAATGATACCTATAAAATCCTTTCCAGACAAGGTCTTCGCTAATTTTAACTACTTGTCGGCCAGCTTTTCTCAAGGCTGAAAGCCAGTGGTGGCGCTGAAAAGAGCACTTTTGTCGCCGACCAGGTCGATTTGAACAAGTCCGAAAACCGGTAATGGTCCAGCGCTTGCTGGGATTCCCAGATGCTATAAGTCATGTAAACATTTGCCGGATCATGAGCATGCCACAATTCCAGGTGCCTGCACCCCGGAAAAGCACGGATTTGGTCGCTTACACTTTGAAAAACCTTCAAAAATTCCCCTGTTTTAGCGGGTTCGAAGGTCATTTGTACTATTCTAACGATCATAAAATTCAATTCGAATGGGATCCATCATTTTCAAACCCAGCAAATGTGCGGCAGAATCGTGGTTGATGGCAATTTCCAGAAATCCTTCCCTGTTAAATAATGCGACAATTTCTCCAATTTCAACTTCGTGATAATTGTTGCTGATTTTATTGATGTCATACATCGATTTTCTCAGGTAAATAGTAAAGTCTCTTGATTTTCTTTCCTGATCAAAAAGATGTTTTTCAACATTCACAATCACATTTCCAAAAGAATCTATATAAAGAATTGTCCCCCGAATACTGTCACTGTCAACGGTCGGCTGAGCAAGATAGCTTTGGTACAATGTACTTTGATTTTCTCCAAGCAAAGAAGCGGGATTACCTTTTACCAGATGAACCAAAGCACTCATCAGTATTTTTGATTGTTCTTCCGGTGTTGAATTGGCGCTGGAATTTAAACGAACAATTTCCTTTGGACTGTCTCCCAGAAGCAAAGAAAAGATGCCACTGTCTTGCCCGATGAAAGTATGCCCTCTGGAATTTACGATGAGCTAAGCGGGATTCTGAGATTTCTGACCTGGATCAGATCCTGACAAACCGATATAATGTATTGTTCCGGCCGGGAAAAAAGGGAAGGAACTCCGGAGAATAAAGGATGCCTGAAGAATATTGAAATGTTCAACCTCATGTGAAATATCAAGCACATGTATTTCGGGATAGTGTGCCATCAACTCGCCCTTGAAAGCAGCGACGTAATGATCCCGTAATCCCCAATCTGTAGTTAATGTCAGTAGTGCCATCGTTTCGGGTGCTCAAACGTGCTGTGTTGATAACTTGTAATTTCAGCGAAGCCAAAAGTAACTAGATTTAGGTAGTATTGAAACGTATTATCTATCGACTATTCACAGGCGAATGTTATTAGCCTGAATATTCGATTCTATGTTGAACTTAAAACCCAAGCACCTTGAGTGAAGTAATTATTCCAATCGATACCTTTAATCCCGTTGAGTTTTTCGGTGTTAACGACAGCAACCTGGAAGTTATCCGGCGCAATTTCCCAGAACTGAAACTGGTTGCAAGAGGCAATGAAATCAAAGTCATCGGGGATGAAAAGAATATTCATCTCTTTAGCGAAAAAATAAACCGACTTATCCAGCATTATCAGAAGTTCGGAAGTCTTACTCCTGATAACGTAGAACACTTCCTTGCAGATAAGTCGAATAAGGAAGGTGGGCCACAGGCACCTCCTACGGACGTTCTTGTATTTGGACAAAATGGTATCATGGTTCGCGCTCGTACAGCGAATCAGAAAAAAATGGTGGAAAGTTCGGAGAAGAACGACATCGTGTTCGCTATCGGACCTGCCGGAACCGGAAAAACCTATACCGCTGTAGCTTTGGCTGTAAGGGCTCTGAAAAACCGAGAAATTAAACGGATCATCCTGACACGCCCCGCAGTAGAAGCAG
>CAYMMN010000586.1:0-1873 GCA_964391495.1 uncultured Flavobacteriales bacterium
AAAGAGACTTTTTTACTCACTCTGGTCATCCCGCTAATTGTAAACACCGGTCTCTCTGCTGTCTTTCCATTTTCAAAACCTTTTCCAAAACCAAAAGTCAGATTGTGATCAGTATTTCCATAAGTGACTAGTCCGAATCCTATTCCGAAATGATCATAGTTCACATTGCCTGAAGCAAAGGATGAAGGCACACCGGCGAATAAAATACCAGCGCCGACGTTTAGATTTTTTGCAACCGGCGCTCCTCCTTTAAGCGTTAAAAAATACAATGGGCCGGGAGATCCTTTTGCAAACAATGAAATAAATTCAAATCCACCACCGATTGTTACATAGTCAGCAATACCAACGTAAATTGAATTGAGAAAAATATAATTGTTTTGATAATAACCTTCGCCTCCTTTAAGATTCAATGCGGAAGGACTAAAAAAATATCTTGTCGCATTTGGATTGGCAAACCAGTATTTTCCGGAATGAATAGATGAATTTTGAGCCAATACAAGTTCCGTTACTTTAGATTTATAAACAGTAATTTGCCCGGCATTTTTTGTTTGAAACGAATAAGTAGAATCGGTTATCGAAACCAAAACGCCCATAAAACTGGTTTCATCAGACAGCTTAACAATATAAGTAGAGTCCTTTTGGATTCCGGAATTTGTCTGGGCATGCACTGAATTAACAAACAGACAAAGAAGTAAAACTAAAAAACACTTAATAACATTCATAATTTCTAAAAGATTGGAAGCCTAAATCTATAAAAATCAAATGAATCTTCCAACTTACACGAATATCTATATCCATTGCATATAAAAAAGCGAAAACTTCAACAAAATTTCTGTTGAAGTTTTCACATTGTCTGAAAAAACCAAGGGGGTAAATGATAATATCGTATACTGTTATATCTTCTGAATCATTCCTGATCCCGTAATTCTGGATTGAATATGTCCGGGTTCGGCAAGATAAAGTACGTTGCCACTGCCGGAAATATTCACAGTAAGATCGTTAGCTACATCCACCTTACTGTTTCCACTGCCACTAATGGACACTGAACTTGTGAATGATTTCATCAATTGTGCGTTCATATCACCCGATCCGCTAATACGAAGATCTGATTCTGCTGAGCTGCCGGCCAGCTCCATATTTCCGGATCCGGATAAAGTTGCTTTCAGTGATTTTGCATTTACATTTGCTTTTATATCACCGGAGCCGGAGAGGCGGATATTCATGTGGTCACAATTGAATTGGCTGCGAGCAACCATACTTCCGGAGCCGGACAATTCCATGAGACATAAATTTTTAACAGTGATATAAATATTTATTGCGCGCTTTGTATGAATATCGTCCTTACAATAAATTATCAGTTCATCATTTTTAATTTCAGTTAAAAGCAAGGGTACAATATTATCTTCCGCTTCAATTTTGATTTCCTGCACATCTCCCTGGGTTACATATACATTTGCGGTATTTCGCAAATCAATTCCTGTGAATGCAGGAAGTGTACGCACTTCAGTTATCACATTACCGGACCCTTCAATCGCGCATCCGAATGAAGAAAACGATAGAAGCAGAAGGAGAACAGCGGTTAGTTTAGATTTCATGGCTTTGTGTTTTTATCGATGAAGAATATTTAGGGGGAAAATTTCTACAGTTTAGGATTACCAACCGGCTAGTGTGATTCCGAAATTCACGGGATACAATGTCGGGCCTTGTTTGTCTTTGAACACTGTACTCATGTAATAGTCCGCGAACACATTAAAATGTCCGTAGCCGGCTGCCACTCTCACTCCATAACGGAATGGATTCAAATTAAAGTTATCGTACGTTTTTGGCTTATGCACATTTCCATCTTCTTCGTATTTGATTTTAATCAAATACG
>CAYMMN010000587.1:0-1868 GCA_964391495.1 uncultured Flavobacteriales bacterium
AGTGGCACACAGGATTTTCCGAATATCGATGTGAGCGGAATGGTGCAGGACATGGTCAATTTCCCCGGAACAAGCGATGGTTTCATGCTGAAGATGACCAATGAAATTCCCTACGCGCGAATGCTTGTGGCTTCCGGTGACAATCCGGATACGACTTTGCATCCTACTCTTGATGTTTGTTATTACGTTCTGCCAACATCAGTACCAACTTTACAAACCTCGGCGTTTGAAGTTTATCCCAATCCAACCACTTCCGATATTTACATCCGCTGGAATCCAAGCGCTTCCTACCGTGGGCTTGAAATTCTCAATCCTCTCGGAGAATTGATTGCGGATTATGATGTGACCGGAATGAACAGCTTTTCGGTAAACACAGCAAACTGGGCCAAGGGAATTTATTTCGTAAGGCTTGGAAATCAGCCTGTGCAGCGAATCTGTGTGCAGTAAAAAAGAGATAATTCTTAGTGGGAAATCTTTGATTTCCGTGGCAAAATTTTCAGCCATTTCTGTGTATCTTGCGGGCTAAATTACCAGCCATGCGAACTTTAGCGCGTACAATTCTTCCGGCAGCTTTTTTTCTTTACTTCCTCTCCTGCTCCAGCACCAAACTCGTTCCGCTTACAGACAACGAACTGAAAGCAAAACTGAAAACGCATATCAGCACTCTTGCTTCCGATGATTTTGAAGGTCGTGAAGCCGGCAGCAAAGGCGAAACCAAAGCTTCGGATTATATCACCAAACAATTTAAAAGCCTCGGATTAAAAAGCAAAGGTACCGATGGTTATCTTCAGCCTTTTCAGTTTACCGATGGCGCGAAAATCGGAAGCAGTACTCAGCTGATCGTAAACAATCATATCTTCAAAGTAGACGAAGATTTTTATCCGCTTCCTTATACCAGCAACGGTAGCATCACCGGATACATCGCGCGTGTGGGTTATGGCATCAACGATCCTGCACTGAAACAAGATGACTATTACGGCAAAGCGAATATTGCAAAAAAGATTTTTGTGATGGAAAGCGGAACGCCGGATGGGAATACTCCTCATGGTAAATTCGGTGAATGGACGGATCTCCGTAAAAAACTCGACATCGCCATTCAGCGCGGAGCGACTGCAGTAATTTTTATCAATTCCGATACCGCGCAAAATGATCCGAAAGCGGATTGGAAAATGAGAACATCTCCGGTGAGCATCCCTGTATTGTTTGCAAAAGGAAAAGCCGCTGAAATTCTGAAAGACAGTATCATCACCAATTGTACCGTTGGCGCGGAAGTGGAAAAAATCGAAAAGACCGGACACAACATTCTCGGAATGATTGATAACGGCGCTGCTAATACAATTGTGATCGGCGCGCACTACGATCACCTTGGTTATGGTGCCGAAGGTTCTTTATATCGTGGAGAACCAGCGATTCACAACGGCGCCGACGACAATGCCAGCGGCACAGCAGCATTGATCGAGCTCGCGCGTTTTTTGAAAACGTCCGATCTCAAAAAGAACAATTACCTCTTCATGGCTTATTCCGGTGAGGAAAAAGGTTTGCTCGGTTCGAATTACTATGTAAAACACCCGACCGTTGACCTGAACACCATCAATTACATGATCAACATGGATATGGTGGGTCGATTAAAACCGGATGAAAAAACTTTATTGATTAACGGAACAGGAACTTCTCCACGTTGGAAAACACTCATGGATTCTATTTCAGTGGATGGAATAAAAATCAAACAAACAGAATCCGGTGTCGGGCCTAGCGATCACACTTCTTTTTATTTGCAAAATTTGCCGGTGTTACACTTCTTCAGCGGCACACACCAGGATTATCACAAACCAAGTGACGACGAAAATCTGATCAATTACGAGGGAGAA
>CAYMMN010000588.1:0-1861 GCA_964391495.1 uncultured Flavobacteriales bacterium
TTCAATTTTTTCGATAGCCTGACGTATGATGCCCAGACTCTGCCACATTTCTTCATCACGAACCATGAAGCGATCATAAGTGTCACCATGTGTTCCTACGGGAACCTGGAACTCAAATTCTTCATAAGAAGAATAAGGATTCATCGCTCTTACATCATAATCTACACCTGCAGCACGCAGATTAGGTCCGCTGAAACTGTATTGCAATGCTTTCTCCGCAGAGATTGGTCCGCAACCGATAGTTCGGTCCATGAAAATTCTGTTGCGTGTCAGAAGATTTTCAAATTCTTTTAATTCAGCAGGGAAGTTTTTTACGAAGTCTTTGATTTTTCTCCATGCAGCTTCCGGAAAATCACGTTCAAAACCACCGATACGTCCGATATTGGTTGTTAAACGTGCGCCGCAGATTTCTTCGAATATTTCATAGATCTTTTCTCTTGACTGGAACAGGTAAAGAAATCCTGTCATCGCTCCGGTATCTACACCAATTACTGTGTTGCAGACGATGTGATCGGCAATGCGGGAAAGTTCCATGATGATAATACGCATGTATTCCACCCGCTTTGGTAATTCTGCCTTTAATAGTTTTTCAACTGTCATGTGCCATCCCATATTGTTGATGGGAGAGGAACAATAATTCAACCGGTCCGTGATCGGAGTTACCTGGTAAAAAGGTTTGTGTTCCGCAAGTTTCTCAAAAGCCCTGTGAATGTATCCTATCGTTGGTTCTGAATCCACGATAATTTCTCCATCCATTTTCAATACATTCTGGAAAATCCCATGCGTCGCAGGATGCGTAGGACCCAGATTCAGAGTAGTGTATTGCTTTTGTCCGGGTTTTACTTCAGTGTTTAGTTCCATAAAAAATGTTTTGCGCCATTTGTCTGGCACAAGAAATTAAGGAATAAGTTTTTTTCTGTCGAAATCGGATGGCTTGCGACCAAACATAGTATCGTCCTTGTCAAAACGAGTTCGGTCTTCAATTGGATATTCTTTACGCAAAGGATGGTAATCCATATCCTCAACATTCAGGATACGTTTGAGGTTCGGGTGTCCTTTGAATTTAAAGCCAAAGAAGTCAAAGGCTTCTCTTTCCATCCAGTTTGCAGAAAGAAATACAGGAGTGAGTGAATCGTATGTAAGATCGTTCTCTACTGTAAATGCTTTCATGCGAAAGCGGAGGTTGTGTACCAGGCTATGGATTTGGTACATCATTCCGAAAGGTTGTTCGGTTTTAGGATAATGCAAACCACACATGGTGGTGAGATAACGGAACTGATATTGTTCGTGATCGTAGAGATATCGAACGATTGGCAACACAGCATCCTTTCGGATAGTTATGGTTCGGAAATCATAGAGTTGTTCGTCCTTCAAAATCTGCTCGCCGAATTTTTCCTTGAGCGCGGAGATGACAACATCGAGGGTCAGTTTTTCCATACGTCTTATTCAATGCCGTAAGAGGCGAGGAGGGCTTTGTATTCAGGAGAATTCCGGCGACGCAATGATTCACTGCCTACCAGTTTCTGAATGTTTAATATTCCATCAATGATTTGTTCGGGTCTTGGAGGACATCCCGGTACATATACGTCAACAGGAATGATCTGATCAATTCCCTGCAATACGGAGTAAGTATCAAAAATTCCACCGCTGGAGGCGCAGGCACCTACTGACAAAACCCAGCGTGGTTCCGCCATTTGTTCGTATACATGATGCAGAACCGGCGCCATTTTTTTTGCTATCGTTCCCATGACCATCAGCATATCCGCCTGTCGGGGAGAAAAACTGAGTCGCTCCGCTCCAAATCTTCCCAGGTCATATGTTGATGCCATTGTGGCCATAAATTCAATACCACAACAGGAAG
>CAYMMN010000589.1:0-1848 GCA_964391495.1 uncultured Flavobacteriales bacterium
GCTAACCAGCGCCAGGGTACGCACAAATCCAAGGAGCGTGCGGAAATTGCACGCACAACCAAGAAACTGAAGCGTCAGAAAGGTACAGGCGGAGCCCGTGCAGGTTCTATGAAATCACCTTTGTTCGTTGGTGGTGGCCGTGTATTCGGTCCTCGTCCACGTGATTATTCTTTTAAGCTGAACAAGAAACTCAAGCACCTTGCTTGTCTTTCAGCCCTCACTTATAAGGCAAAAGAAAACGGCATTGCTGTTCTTGAGAATTTCAAGATGGATGCACCGAAAACGAAGGGATACACTGAGATCATGAAAAATCTCAATCTGTCTGAGAAAAAGACTCTTGTTGTATTGGCACAATACGACTCGAACATTTACCTGTCGTCAAGAAATTTACAAAGAA
Source organism: uncultured Flavobacteriales bacterium (assembly GCA_964391495.1). Classification (GTDB taxonomy): domain Bacteria; phylum Bacteroidota; class Bacteroidia; order AKYH767-A; family 2013-40CM-41-45; genus JADKJP01. The sequence goes on from CAYMMN010000589.1 coordinate 398, forward strand.
ACAAAGTCACTACAGCAGCTGAATTGAATACATACGATGTGATGAATGCACAAACAATCGTATTGGTAGAAGGTTCTGTTCCTGTATTGGAAAATAGATTTTTAGCAAAATGAGCATCCTGAAGAAGCCCCTCATCACTGAGAAGATGACCAAAGCAGGTGAAAAGCTGGGTCAATACGGATTTGTTGTGAATATTAAAGCCAACAAAATCCAGATTAAACAGGCCATCGAAAAGATGTATAACGTAACTGTTGAAGATGTCAACACTATGCGTTATGCGGGAAAACGTAAAACACGTTATTCCAAAACCGGTGTGCAGGTTGGAAATACAGGTTCATTCAAGAAAGCTGTGGTTACCCTGAAGAAGGGTGAGACCATTGACTTCTACAGCAACATTTAATTTTAGGAGAGAAGCAAAATGGCAGTTAAGAAACTTCGCCCCACAACACCGAGTAACCGTCACACAACGGTTGACTCCTACGACGATATCACCGCATCGCGTCCTGAACCAACTCTTGTTGTCCGCATCAAGAGTCATGGTGGCCGTAATGCCGATGGAAAGATGACTATGCGTTACATTGGTGGAGGACACCGTAAGATGTATCGTCTGGTAGACTTCAAACGTGAGAAGCACGGTGTAGAAGGGCTTGTAAAAACAGTTGAATACGATCCGAACCGTACTGCACGTATTGCTTTGGTGCACTACAAAGACGGTGAGAAACGATACATCATTGCTCCGAACGGATTGAAAGTCGGACAAAAGATCATGTCCGGTCCTGAGGCAACTCCTGAAATCGGAAACGCGATGTTTTTGAAAGACATTCCACTGGGTACGTTGATTCACAATATTGAATTGCGTCCTGGTCAGGGTGGTGAAATTGCCCGTAGCGCCGGTACCTATGCACAGCTTGCTGCGCGTGATGGTAAATACGCTGTATTGAAAATGCCTTCCGGTGAGACGCGCATGATTTTGACTGCTTGTCTTGCTACCATTGGAACAGTATCCAATGCTGATCACATTCAGGAAAGTCTTGGTAAAGCCGGTCGTTCCCGTTGGATGGGTCGTCGCCCACGTGTTCGTGGTGTTGCGATGAACCCGGTTGATCACCCGATGGGTGGAGGTGAAGGTCGTGCATCCGGAGGACATCCGCGTTCACGTAAGGGATTACTTGCTAAAGGTTACAAGACCCGCAAGAACAAGACCACTGACAAATACATCATCGAGAAACGCAAAAAGTAATCAATGGATGAACGAAAGGATGAATGCTTAAAAGGGTTCACCTGAAGTTCTAAAATCAAATAAGAAAAATGGCTCGTTCACTTAAAAAAGGTCCGTATATCGCCCATCATCTTGAGCAGAAAGTTGTGAAGATGAATGAAAGCAAAAAGAAGACTGTGATCAAAACATGGTCCCGTGCTTCGATGATCGCTCCGGAATTCGTTGGTCATAC
>CAYMMN010000590.1:0-1846 GCA_964391495.1 uncultured Flavobacteriales bacterium
CATTCAATATCTCCATTTTATTTCTGATGAATGTTCCACGTGAAACATTAGCGCCCCAGGTAGACCATCAAGACTGAAATGTCTGCAGGAGAAACCCCGCTAATCCTGGAAGCCTGACCCAAAGTACGCGGCTTTATTTTACTTAGCTTTTGACGAGCTTCGATTGATAAGGAAGAGAGATTGTGATAATCAAAGTCGTCTTTCAGACGAACTTCTTCCAGACGCTCGAATTTTGACACAATGTCGAATTCTTTTTCAATATAACCCTCGTATTTCATCAAAATTTCGGCTTGTTCTACAACATGCTCGCGAATTTCCGGGGCTATTTTCTCAGTAAATCCTTGTAAATCTTCGATGTTTTGAATCAAATCCTGAATATTCACCTGTGGGCGAAGCAGGATTCCGTTTAATTTGACCTTTTGTCTGATGACATCTGTGCCTAATTCAGCCAAAACGGTATTGATTGCATCGGGTTGAACAGAGTATTCTTTCAGAAAGGTGATTAACGCTTCCGTTTCCTCCACTTTTCTTCCAACAAGAGCCATGCGCTCCTCTGAAGCAAGTCCGAGACGATGACTCACGGGTGTAAGACGAATATCGGCATTGTCCTGACGAAGCAAAGTTCTGAACTCCGCTCGGGATGTAAACATCCTGTAGGGCTCATCTGTTCCTTTTGTAACCAAATCATCGATCAGAACACCGATATAGGCTTCGGATCTTTTTAAAACAAAAGGATCTTTACTATTAATCTTGAGATGAGCGTTCATTCCGGCCATCAGTCCCTGGCAGGCGGCTTCTTCATATCCTGTAGTCCCATTAATCTGACCGGCAAAATAAAGATTGCCGATCAATTTGGTCTCAAGGGTTAGGTTTAACTGCTGTGGAGGGAAATAATCGTATTCAATTGCATAACCCGGACGAAACATCTTTGCTTTTTCAAAACCGGGAATTTGTTTCAGCGCACGATTCTGAACAGCTTCAGGTAAAGAAGTACTGAATCCATTTAAATAAATCTCAACCGTATTCCATCCTTCAGGCTCCACGAAAAGCTGGTGACGATCCCGCTCAGCAAAACGATTGATTTTATCTTCGATCGATGGACAATATCTGGGACCAAGTCCTTGAATTCGTCCGGCAAACATCGGAGACTTCTCAAATCCTTCTTTCAGGATGTCGTGTACAGCATCATTCGTGTATGTAATCCAACAACATCTTTGTTCGCTGGGAACTGGAGTATCTAAATATGAAAATCTACCAGGCTTAATATCGCCTTCCTGAATTTCCATTTTGGAATAATCAAGAGAACGTCCATCAATTCGTGGTGGCGTACCGGTTTTCATTCGGCCTGATTGAAAACCCAGAGACACCAATTGTTCAGTAATTCCTGTCGCGGCCTTTTCTCCTGTCCGGCCTCCGCCAAAATTCTTCTCACCGATGTGAATCAGCCCGTTCAAAAAAGTTCCGTTGGTCAGCACAACAGCATTTGCTTTGAACTCAATGCCCATTCCTGTCTTAACGCCAACAACTTGCTCATTTTCAATTAATAAGCCGCTCACCATGTCCTGCCAGAAATCGACATTAGGCGTATTTTCTAGCATTCTTCGCCACTCAAGAGCGAAAACCATCCGGTCGTTCTGGGTACGTGGACTCCACATCGCAGGACCTTTGGATCGATTCAGCATCCGGAACTGGATCATGGAAACGTCGGAAACGATTCCGGAATATCCACCTAAAGCATCTATCTCTCTGACAATCTGACCTTTAGCAATGCCTCCCATAGCCGGGTTGCATGACATCTGGGCGATTGTCTGCATGTTCATCGTGATCAACAATACACGTGAACCCA
>CAYMMN010000591.1:0-1839 GCA_964391495.1 uncultured Flavobacteriales bacterium
CAACTCAAGGACCAAGTCCGCCAGCATACATGCCTTCGCTAGGGACTTGGCTCAGCTGAATTTCCCCTTTGCGTCCTTTGCGTCTTTGCGCGAAAAATTAAACCCAAATGATTATTAATTTGCGATCAAGAGCTCTTGACCCTTACTCTTTTCACCACCTCCACCCAAATAACCGAAACAAATGCAACCGCCACACACCATCCAAGATCAGGGATTTCTACCGGAACAAACTGGAATAAATTTCTGACAGGAGCCAAATACAATGAGAGCGCCAGAATTGCAAGAGTAAGGCCAATCATTAGCGGAATCAAATTGTTTTTTGTTTTCAATCCGGTTAATAATGAATCCGTTTTGGATCTGCCGGTAAGAGTCAGGAATATATTTGAGAAAATGAGCGCGCTGAAAACCAAAGTACGTGTCATTGGTTCTGAATAACCTTTGTCAATCGAAAAATACATGACTGTCATTAAGCCCAGTGTGATTACCATTCCCTGAATAATACTCAGATATAATTCTTTCCATGTGAAAAATGTTGTGCTCATCTTTCTTGGCTTTTGCTTCATCGCGTCTTTTTCCATCGGCTCGTTTTCGAATGCGATGCTACAGGTTGGTCCCATCACCAGTTCGAGAAAAATTACATGAATAGGAGAGAAGATGTTCGCGTATTTCCATCCGAGGATCAATGGAAGTGTTACAACAGAAATTAATGGAATGTGTATGGAGATAATATACTGAATAGCCTTTTTAAGATTCGCGTATATTTTTCTTCCCAATGAAATCGCCGTGACCATATTGCCAAGATCATCATCAATAAGAATGAGCGAAGCAGCCTGCCGCGCAATTTCACTTCCTTTCTTTCCCATGGCAACACCAATGTGAGCGGCTTTCAAAGCTGGACCGTCATTCACACCGTCACCTGTCATCGCGACGACTTCTCCCGCTTTTTTCAGAGCAAGGATGACTCTCAATTTCGCGTCGGGAAGCATGCGGGCAAAAATGTTCACTTTTTTTACGGTCGTATCAAGTTCTTCATCCGACATACTCATGATTTCAGAATCTGTAATGACCTGTTCTGAATTGTGAAAACCTACTTGTTCTGAAATACTTTTTGCTGTTGCAGGAAAATCACCCGTGATCATTTTTACTTCTATTCCGGCGTCGTGAAAATTCTTTATGACTTGTCTGCTGTTTTTCTTTGGCGGATCACTAAAAGCGACCAGTCCGAGAAAAACCCAGGTAAATTGCTCCTGATCTGCAGGCCATTCTCTGCTTTCATCAGTAGCTTTCGCGACGGCCAGAACCCTGTAACCACGGGAAGCCATGACTTCTACTTTTGAAAGTACTTTGGTCTGATCAGCCGCGGAAAGTGTTGACTTTTTAATGATGCCTTCCGGAGCGCCTTTGCAGGCGATGACATTTCGACCACTCTTGTTTTTGTACACATGTGTCATCATCGGGTGAATGCCCGACAAAGGATATTCGTGTACCATCTGAAACTCCGCGGGTTTGATGGAGGGTTGTTGAGCTGCAAATGCTTCGTGAATCGCTTTCTCCATCGGATCGAATGGGACCGGTTCCGACGCGAAGAGCGCGTATTCTATAACGATTCGTGATTCTTCATCCGGTGATTTTGTTTCCAGCGAATAAAAGCTGTCTTTCAATGGCTGATAGATTTCTACCAATGCCATTTTATTTTCTGTGAGTGTTCCGGTTTTGTCTACACATATAACTGTCGCGGATCCCAGTGATTCTACCGTTTGCGGATGTTTGGTGAGAACTTTGTTCCGGATCATCCTGTATGCGCCCAATGCCATGAAGGTGGAAAGCGCGACGGGAATT
>CAYMMN010000592.1:0-1835 GCA_964391495.1 uncultured Flavobacteriales bacterium
GTACAACCACTGGCGTCTGAAACTGTCACGGTATAAGTACCAACTCCCAATCCGGTTGCTGTTTGCGTTGTTTGTCCTGTTGGATTCCAGGCATAAGTGTATGGCAGTGTTCCTCCGGTAGCAACAGCAGTAATTGCACCATCACTACCTCCGTTACAATGCAGGTTGTAACCATTGTAGCCCGGTGAACTTACATTCACATCAATCACGGGCACCATAATGGAATACGAAAATGTTTGTGTCCCGTTTGTAGGACAGGCATTATCGCGAACAGTTACAATAAAGGAATAAGGTTGTGAACGAGCATCTGCTTGTGTGGGTGTCCATGTAAATGTGCCCGTAGGATTCAAAGCACCATTTGTTGTAAATGTAGCCCCCGGAATCACGTTGTTCCAGTACATAAGAACTGTATCAACTGGGTTCGGGTCAGTAGAATTTACGGTAAAGGAAAGTGTACTTCCCGGACAGCCCACTGTTGCAAAAATGTTTGTACCATTTATTCCGGATGCTATAGGCAATAAGTTCGGATTACACATCTTGGTCAAAAACTGCATATCACGGATCACACTTCCTATCAGTACACCATTTCTGTATTCCCTGACCAGAATCGCTGTTACTCCAATTTCACCGGTTGCAGTAGCATTCATATTAATATCTCCTGTTACACCATTAAGGCTGACAGCAGGACTGGAAGTCAAAGGAGATGATGCTGAATAACCCGGATTGAAGGTTACAGTACCGATTGTATTTGTACCTGCATCGTATTTCTTTGGTGTGATAAAAGTGTATACAAGAGAATCACCATTCGGATCATACACACCGTGATTATAAGTAAAGCTTTGATTTACGCAAACAAAAGCTACAGGAATATTCGTGAACTGTGGTGAGCTGTTTGATTGAAAAGCAAGATTGTTCAATGTTGCTTCAACATACATATTGTCGCTGCAAGGATTATTCAAAGTAGTAATCGCACAATTCCGGCAACACACATAAAAACTCAGGACCCAATCGGTACATTGTTGTGGAAGTGTAACATTGTTTTTGTAAACATACTGCTGATAGCCTGCATAAGGAGAATTAATATCCGTACACTTTGTCACCACTGTTCTGCATGGAAATGTAATTTCCTGTCCTGTACCAGGTACCAGATTCAAAGTGAAATTCTGATTTTTATTGCAGGATGTTGATTTCGCATTAAGGGTCACCGTTCCTGGAGCCGATACACCGGCACAATCCCTGTAAAATGAAACTGTGACAGAATAAGTATTTCCACTCACCCAGGTATATGTCAAATCCGCTCCAGATGAATGTGTCGCAAATGTTTTTTGTGTTGCTGTGACAAAAAACAAAATCAACAAAACAATGGATAATATGGAAAATTTACCTGTACCTGATTTTCTTTTTGCCGGCATATGGAATAATTGTTTCATTAGGAGGGATAGAGTAATGTAAAATAACAAGCGCACGTTTGAACAATTTCAAACTCGCCTACTTCAACGTTGCAAGTTCGTATTTCACAGTCTATTAAATCACTCTATACAGGCCTTCCTTATGAACACTTTTATTAACAGAAAATGAGAATTTTAACATCAGTTATTCATCAACTTTAGCACGTTCTTCAAGTGAGAATTCCTGTGAACAAAAAGAGTAAATTTCTATTCGGGAAGTTTACGATCGTATCCCTCGATTAAAATTTGATCAAAAAAAAACCGGGAAACTCATGTTGAGCTTCCCGGCTGTAATTGATATATCTTTTCGATTATTCTTGTGCTTTTTTATCCATCCTGGTCACCTTGAACTCCGTTCTCCGGTTGGCCTGATGTTGTTCTTCGCTG
>CAYMMN010000593.1:0-1834 GCA_964391495.1 uncultured Flavobacteriales bacterium
AGGCTCACCGTTTCATGCTCTTTTAGTCGGACAACGGAACGTGCAGTATCCAGATTACGGATTGCTTCAGCATTTAAATAGGCTTCCAGTTCAAATGAGAATTCAGCTTTTCCTGCAGCGTCAGAAATTTTAGTTACCCGAAGAGTAGATTGAACGCCATTGATATTATTTACTGCAGTGTCCTGCCACAATGTGACGGACGCACCTTGAACTGACCGACCTGCAGAGTCAACAACGGTGATAACAGCAACAGTTGGTCCGTCTTTTTTGCAAGAGCCAAATGTAAATGCGCAAAAAATCCCTAACACAACAAGTGCGGTAATAAGTCCGCCTCTCTTTTCTGAATTCATCCGATTTTGGTTAATATTGTGGTCGATCTAATAACATCACAAAAATATAATAAAATGAAGAAATTGAGCATACTTTTTTCAATTATCTGTCTCACTTATGCCTGTAAAGCCCCACAAACGGCTTCAAAAACGAAGGAGCCTGAAAATGTGGAGCACGAAGTTCTTATTTCGACCGATATGGGCGATATGGTAGTGAAACTTTATAATGCCACACCTCAGCACCGTGACAATTTCCTCAAATTGGTCAATGAAAAATTTTATGACAGTTTACTCTTCCATCGCGTGATTCGTAATTTTATGATCCAGGGTGGTGATCCGCAGTCAAAGCATGCAGCTCCCGGCGTAATGTTGGGCAATGGCGATGTCGGATATACGATCCCTGCTGAATTTGTCGACACGATTTTCCATAAAAAAGGTGCGTTGTGTGCTGCAAGGACAGACAATCCACAGAAAGCTTCGAGTGGTTGTCAGTTTTATATTGTTCAGGGAAATGTTATTCCGAGCGATCAGATCCAGATGCTGGAAATGCAACGCGGAATTGTTTTGAATCAAAAGCAAAAAGAAATTTATACGACCATTGGTGGAACTCCGCATCTTGACAGAAATTATACTGTGTTCGGGGAAGTGATCAGTGGCCTGGATGTGATCGATAAAATTGCTGCGGTAAAAACAGCTCCCGGCGATCGTCCGGTTCAGGATGTTCACATGAAAATGAAAGTGATCAAGTAATAATTACTATTCACTAATTACAAATTACAATTTACCACTTACCAAATAAATGCAAGAGAAAATAGACACGCTGATCAACGAAATCGAAACATTCGCTGCGCAGTCAAAGGAGGATGTTGAAGGATTCCGGATAAAATATTTTGGGAAGAAAGGAATATTGGCAGATCTTTTTTCCGAGATGAAAAATATTGCTCCCGAGATGCGTAAAGATTTTGGCTTAATGGTCAACAGTCTGAAGGTAAAAGCGGAGGAACGATTAGAATCATTTCAGCAAATTTTAGAGAACGCAAATGATTCACAAAAACCAAAAGATCTTGACCTGACACTTCCCGGAGAATCGATCGGATTAGGTTCGCGTCATCCTTTGTCATTGGTAAGAAATGAGATCCTGAATATTTTCAAACGAATTGGTTTTACGGTTGCCGATGGTCCGGAGATCGAAGACGACTGGCACAACTTTACTGCATTGAATTTTCCGGAAAATCATCCTGCGCGTGATATGCAGGATACATTTTTCATTTCGCAGGAAGGAAGTACGGATTCGATCGCCTTGCGTACACATACATCGTCGATACAAGTTCGGATAATGGAACAATCAAAGTCGACTCCGCCAATTCGTATCCTTGCTCCGGGAAGAGTGTATCGTAACGAAGCAATATCTGCACGTGCACATTGTTTCTTTCATCAGATTGAAGGATTATATATTGATGAAGGTGTTTCATTCGCCGATCTGAAGCAAACGCTTTTATATTTCG
>CAYMMN010000594.1:0-1828 GCA_964391495.1 uncultured Flavobacteriales bacterium
TGCATCATTACCGCTCTGCCGGCAGGATTGAAAGAGCAATCCGGCTATGATGAAGGATAAATAAACCAGTTTTAGTCTAGACATAGTTTGAAATAAAAAAGCCGCAAAACAATAACCTGGCAGGTTATGTTTTACGGCCGAAAAATACGAATTAAATTAAGGTTTCAGGATCAATTCCGAATCCGGGGAATCCGTTCTGACAATTGAGAAATCAATTCTGAATTTCAATCACTAAACGGATTACCGCTTGACCCGGTTTGATGCTCAACCGGCTGCTGCAGCCTCTCTGAGAGCTTCGCGGATCTTGAGTTCCAGTTCCTCAGCGAGTTCAGGATTATCGTTCAGGAGCTGCTTCACAGCATCTCTTCCCTGTCCGAGTTTGGTATCACCATAGCTAAACCAGGAGCCTGATTTCTTGATGATGCCTTTGTCGACACCGATATCCACGATCTCACCCATTTTGGAAATACCTTCTCCGTACATGATGTCGAATTCAGCGATTCTGAATGGAGGCGCAACTTTGTTCTTTACAATTTTCACTTTTGTACGGTTACCAACGATGGCTTCACCGTCTTTCAATTGTCCGATACGACGGATATCCAGACGCACGGAAGCATAAAACTTCAGCGCATTACCACCGGTAGTAGTTTCAGGATTTCCGAACATCACACCAATCTTTTCACGGAGCTGGTTGATGAAGATACAGCAACAACCTGTGCGGCTGATGGTACCTGTTAATTTACGCAATGCCTGAGACATCAAACGAGCCTGGAGACCCATTTTGCTGTCGCCCATTTCTCCTTCGATCTCGGCCTTTGGCGTCAATGCAGCCACGGAGTCAATAACGAGGATATCGATAGCGCCCGAACGAATCAGGTTCTCGGCAATTTCAAGAGCTTGTTCACCATTATCAGGCTGAGAGATCAGGAGGTTCTCCAGATCGATACCCAGCTTTTGTGCATAGAAGCGGTCGAAAGCATGCTCCGCGTCAATGAAGGCTGCAATACCACCATTCTTCTGCACATTGGCGATCGCGTGAATCGCGAGGGTTGTTTTACCCGAAGATTCCGGACCATAAATTTCAACGACCCTTCCTTTTGGAAGTCCGCCTATACCCAATGCATTATCTAAAGAAATCGAACCTGTGGAAATGGACTCTACCTGTTCAACCGCCTCATCACCCATCTTCATGATGGTTCCTTTACCATAGGCTTTTTCGATTTTGTCGATGGTAAGCTGTAGCGCTTTTAATTTTTCTTTTACCGTTTCTTTTACTTCTGCTGTTGCCATAGTTTATAAATTTGATATTTGATGTTTGTCTTGTTTTCTTCCTTTTTTGCCAAAATTCGATAAAAACCTGATTTTTAAGCAATCAAAGCGAATGATTGTATTCCAACCAAATCCCTCTCTAACAAAAGTGTGAAAACTTTCCTTTGCAAATACACCTGTTGAGAAATTTTTTAATTTAATCTCCTTCAAATCTGATGAAAGCCCCGAATCAAGCGGAATTCCAAGGGTTTAATTTTTTCTAAAGCGTGGAAATAAAGAGATGGAAATGGACATGCTCCGATGCCCCTTGATTTGTTAAATCAGGCTTCCGTTGATTGGAACATTGCGACACTTTCGAAATAACCAGGATATCGAGATCCCTGGGAGACTACGAAATGATCAGCTTGAAATTTCAGGAAAAGCCGGACGCAAATTGGACATCGCATAAATGCTGTTGCATAAAATGAAACTGATCAGTTAGAAACTTCAATGAGCTTTTGAAGAAGCATTAATTTGTAAAAACTAAAGCAAGCCAACAGGAAATATAAAGGAACATTCG
>CAYMMN010000595.1:0-1826 GCA_964391495.1 uncultured Flavobacteriales bacterium
CAATTGAAAGAAGTGAAGGTGCAAGCGGAGGGTTTATCAAAAACAAAATACCTGTCACCAAAAGTGTTTTTTATGCAAACCCTGATAAAGTTTCCAATGCTGATAGAACCGGTTTTTTGAAAACAGAATCTGCTTCCATGTTATCGACTCCGGGTTACACGGATTTTTTGAAGGATATTCAGAATAATGGAATTGAAATCTGTCTGCACACTCCGGATCATTATACCAGCAACCGCAAACTCATGCAGACGGCACTTGAAGAGACCTCCCGCTTGTTTCAATCTGTCACATGGATTGATCACGGGTACGACAATGCATTAAAAAGTAATCGAGAGGATCTGGCCTGCGACGGACTGGATAGCAGCTCAAAATATTATTCAGCTGATTTATGGAAACAATATGGACTAAAATATTTCTGGAACAGTTTCTATGAAGATTCCGGATTGTTTGCTCCATTTAATTTTTTCTCCTTCCTGACTGTTCCTTATTCCGGTTGGGGAGGACGATTTCCTATGTCTGACTATTGGAGGCATCCTTCGAGAAGCGGTGATTTGATAAATTGGAGGACGGTGAATACTCTGGATTTACCGGATGGAAGTATGTGGAATTTTCTTTTTTCAGATTCAAAAATAAACGACCTGATTCAAACAAGAGGAACATTCATTTTACACACCTATCCGGCACGACTTGACTCAACAACTGGATTTTACAGAAGGGTAAACAACCATTTTGTAATAGATCCGGAATTTGAAAAAGCGCTTGAAAGGCAATCGGCATTACGAGATCAGGGAAAGCTGAACCTAACTACGATCAGGGATTACTTGGATTACCAGCTTGCTCTTGAACATGTAGAGTTAATCCCATTGTCTGGAAATAGTGCAATGCTTAAAAACTCTTCCGGCTCGGATCTGAAGGGTTTGAGTTTCTCCATTAAATCAAATGAAGTAAAAGTGGAAGGGAAGGTATATCAATCTTATAGACAAGCTGAAGATCTGGTATTGTGGTTTGATTTGTCAAAAGACGAAAGCGTTGTGATCACCTGGAATTAAAATATTTCCGGAGTTGTTTGAAAGTGAAAAATTATTTTTGTTTGAGAATAATACATTGAGTCATTTATGATTAAAAAAATACTGCGAATATTTTTAAAAGCGATACTCTGGTTTTTGGGATTGAGTGTAGCTTCAGTTATTTTATTTCGATTTGTTCCGATTCCGGTAACACCATTGATGCTGATAAGATGTGTTGAACAAAAGTCGGACGGGAAGAGTATGAAACTGAAAAAAGACTGGACCTCCATTGATGAAATGAGCGCGGCAATGCCCTTGGCAGTGATTGCATCGGAAGATCAGAATTTTGAGGAGCATTTTGGGTTTGATCTGGATGCCATTCGTAAAGCTCAGGAATACAATGAGCGTCATAAAGGCAAGCGCATGAAAGGAGCCAGTACGATTTCACAACAGACTGCCAAGAATGTTTTCTTATGGCCTTCCCGTTCCTGGATCAGGAAAGGTTTTGAAGTTTATTTTACTTTCCTGATTGAAATTTTCTGGAGCAAACAGCGCATTATGGAAGTGTATATGAATGTGATTGAAACGGGTGACGGTGTGTACGGAGCTGAAGCCGCTGCACAGGAGTATTTCCATAAACCTGCAAAGAAATTATCAGTTCGGGAAGCCGCGTTGATTGCTGCCGTGTTGCCAAATCCAAGGAAATGGTCGCCGGCGAAACCAACTGCCTATATTCAGAGAAAATCGGGTCGAATTGTGCATTTTATGAGTCGTTTTCAATTGGAAGATTTTTGATTTGATCTAATTAGCAAACACGAA
>CAYMMN010000596.1:0-1820 GCA_964391495.1 uncultured Flavobacteriales bacterium
ACTTCCGCGTCGCTCATTTCATCGAAATTCAGTCGGGCATTCATCAGGTTTTCTCTTCTTGATTTCCGCAATTGTTCGAGTTCATCCTGATAGCGGTTGTAAACCGGCCAAAAAACTTTTGCTTCTTCCGGAGATAAATTCAGTCGTTCAGTCAGAAAACCAACTTTCATGGATTCCAGTCGTTCTTTCACCGGAGGAGGGTTCCCCTGAGAAAAAGCGACGGTGTTCAGAATAAAAACACCAAGGAAGAGTAGAATTTGTTTTTTCATTATAATCTGGATTCTAATTGTGAAATATCAATATCGTTATCAATCAGGTATTCTTCAATGTTTTCATTCTGATCATCCGCGGAGATATCCTGATTTTGTTCTGCGAGAAGATCCATGAGAGTTGATTCGTCAAGTTCATCAAGTACACGTGAATTATCAAGATCCTGCATTGAGAATTCTGTTGCTGGTGCACTCACTGAAATCTCTCTGGTGAAAAACCGTATGCTGAAGAAGAAAATCAGCAGGAGGGAAGCGAATGCTACTGTAACTCTTGGTCTAAGGAGAATCGCGAAGAAAGTACGCAAACTGAAAACCGGATTTTTCTGTTCTTCAATTGCATTGCTGATCACTAATGGTAATTGTTCGAAATATCCTTCCGGAACTGAAAACGGATTAACCAAAGCTGATTTTTCAAAATCCGGTAATTGCTGAATCTGAGATTGGATGAGACCGGGTAATTCTTCAAAATAATCATCCGGCACGCGAAAGCCTTGCTGGTCCTTCAGAGATTCCAGCAGCGGAGAAAGCTTTTCGTCGGTGTTGTGTATGGATTGATTATTTTTCATTCCTGTATTCAATTTCTTTGGATGCAATAAAGCCGAAAAGGTTTAATTTCCGGTGAGGTATTTCTCGATTTTTTTAACCGCATGGTGGTAGGAAGCTTTTAAGGCGCCAACAGTAACGCCTAAAATCGCTGAAATTTCCTCATATTTCATTCCATCATAGTACTTCATGTTAAAAACGATGCGTTGCTGGGTGGGAAGTTTGAGAACAGCCTGTTGCAATTTCAGCTGGATTTTTTCGCCCGAAAAATTGGGGTCACTCACCAGTGAATTGGAAAGCTCATATTCAACATCAGAAAAAGGGATCGCAAAGCGTCTTTTCTTCTGATTCAGGAAAGTAAGCGATTCATTCGTAGCGATCCTGTAAAGCCAGGTATACAATTGAGAATCTTCACGAAAAGACAGCAGGGATTTCCAGACCTTGATGAAGACATTTTGAATTACATCATTAGCATCTTCATGATCGATAACGATCCTGCGAACATGCCAATACAATCTTTGCTGGTATTTACGAACCAGTAAGTTAAATGCAAAATGCCGGGTAGATTCTTCCCGAAATTGCTCCAGCAACTCGAGGTCTGTGTATTCTGTCATTCTAAAATTTAAACCCCGGCAACCCTTGTTATCGGGGGTGGATCAGGAGTGTGTCAGTTCGGGTTTTCTGCGTTTGATTGCCTTCTCAGCAGCAAGAACGATGTTTTCGGCTTCCAGGCCATATTTCTTCATCAATTGCTCCGGAGTACCACTTTCGCCAAATGAATCGTTTACAGCCACGTATTCAAGCGGAGATGGGAATTCAGAAGAAAGAACCTGAGCAATAGCATCACCAAGGCCGCCATTCATTTGATGTTCTTCAGCACTTACAGCGCATCCTGTTTTCCGAACTGAAGCTAAGACTGCAGCTTTGTCCAGTGGTTTAATCGTATGTATATTGATTATTTCAGCGCGAATTCCTTTAGATTCCAGGATTTCGCATGCTTCGAGTGCC
>CAYMMN010000597.1:0-1815 GCA_964391495.1 uncultured Flavobacteriales bacterium
ATGCTGTTCCCGGCATTGCTGATACCGCCTGCAAATACGTTCCAGAGCATTAATCCGGTAAATACAAAAATCGGGTAGGGGATATTTTCAGAAGGAACCTTGAGCGCATGATTAAAAAAAAATGTGAATACAAGCATCAGCAGAAATGGCTGTAGAATCGCCCACAGAGCACCCAGGACTGTTTGCTTGTATTTTATTTTAATATCCCTCCAGGTGAAGAAGAAAAAGAGTTCGCGAAAATCCCATAACTCCTTTATGTCCAGGCCTAAACGTTGTGCGGGTTTAATTTCGTATTCCATAAAAAGGACAATGACCAAATGTAACGGAATGGGCCGAATTGTCAAAGTAAAGGACAAAAATAAACCCCGGAGATCCGGGGTTCAAAAGGCGTTGGAATTAGTTTTTCGGCGTCTGTTTGACGACCCTTCTAACCTGTATTTCATCCCGGAACCTGATTCGAATTGAATATACTCCATCTGAAAGTCCGGAGAGGTCAGATTGAACTTCAAGCAAACCCTTGTTGGCAGTACCACTGTACAATGACTGAATGATTTTTCCGGTATGATCAAACAATTCAATGTTGACCTCATCTTCAAATGGTAAAATCAACCTTACGGCTAATTCTCCTGTAAATGGATTTGGATAAGGGTTTACAAAAGCAAGATTCGCTGTCCGGTTGAAACAACGTTCGTTGTTCGTAGGAATATTGTCTGATTCTCCGTTTGGATCTGTTGCTTTTACACAGTAATAATCAAAATCAGAATTAGCGGAGATCAGGAATGCCGCTTTGAACAGATAGCTTTGGATTCCTGCCGGACCGTTAGGAATCAGATTCTCGTATTTCTCTTTAATTGTGGTGCCGTCTTCGAGACGTGCTTCCATATTCACCTTAGTAATTTCCCGCGTTCCAAGGTTTGCAATTCGCGCAACCACATAAAAATAATCTCCGTCAACATAAGATGAATCTCCGGTTATTGCAATGTCAAGAACCGGTTTAATCACATAAATACTTTTTTCAATGGAGTCTACACAACCGTAAGCGCTCGTAACATACTGATGAATTACAAAAATTCCGGTATCCTGATACAAGTGATTTGGTTGATGCAAGTTACTTGTGGCACTTCCATCGCCAAAATTCCAGAGATAGGTCGACCCGTCAGAAGAGAAATCCGTGAATTGCACATCCAAAGGAGGGTTTCCAAATTGTGGATCAAAACCGAAATTCGCGGTAGGCAAAGGATAGACATGAACATTCTGTGTGATACTTTTTGTACATCCAATATCGGAAGCAATGCTTAAGGTCACCGCATAAGTTCCGGTATCAGTGAATGTGTAGCTGGGATTTTGAACAGTATCCAGTGAGGTGAGCCCTGCAATGCTCCAGTCCCAATGAACAATACTACCATTGCTGATACTACTGCTGTCAAGGAATTGATATGTATTGTTTACGCAAATCGGTTGGATTCTGAAATCCGCGACAGGAATCGGACTTACTGTAACTTGTTTATTTGAGCTCGTTGCACATCCTGAAAATGAATATACCGTTAGTGTTACAGTATAGGTTCCTGGGAAAGCATAAAAGTGCGCCGGTTCCTGCAACTGGTTTACCTGGTTGTCTCCAAAATTCCACAAGTACGCGCTATCTAGGGAAGAACCCGGATTAAAAAACTCCATCAGGTTTCCATCACAGGTAGGCGAGTAGGTAAATTGTGAAGGTGCGGAAGGAAAGATCTGAACAGTATCACTAATTGTGTCAGAACATCCAAAGTTTGTTGTTGAAATCAAAAATACAGTGTATGTATTCAGGTTGTTATA
>CAYMMN010000598.1:0-1808 GCA_964391495.1 uncultured Flavobacteriales bacterium
TGAACAAGACCGGAGGTATCTTTTTGAGTACCTGGAAATCAATAAGAAACAGAGATTCTGGTCTGTTTTTAATCAATTCTGACAGTTTCTCTGATTTCCGAACTGACTATAGCGCGATCAGAACCACGATTATCAATAATTACAAGGCTTTGTTCGAATCAATGGTCAACCAGTTTTAGCTTCTCAGCTATAAACTGACCTGTGTAGGACTCCTTACAAGCAGGTAAATCTTCAGGTATGCCTTCGAAAACTATGTTTCCGCCTGTATCGCCGCCCTCAGGACCAAGATCGATCACCCAGTCTGCACACTTGATAATATCCGGATTGTGCTCAATGATGAGTACTGAATTTCCTTGTTCTATCAACATGTCAAAAGCTTTCAGCAGCTTTTTGATATCATGAAAATGGAGACCGGTAGTGGGCTCATCAAAAATGAACAATGAATGATCGTGAGCCTGACCTTTACCAAGGAATGAAGCCAGTTTAATTCGCTGCGCTTCACCTCCTGAAAGCGTGCTCGAGGATTGTCCGAGACGGATATAACCCAAACCCACATCTGCCAGTGGCTTTAATTTCGTCGCGATTTTATGATCATTGCCGGCGGATTTCAAAGGAGCACTGAAAAATTCAATGGCTTCGTCAACCGTCATTCCAAGAAGATCAGCGATGTTTTTTCCTTTGTATTCAATATCCAGGATTTCCTGTTTGAATCTTTTTCCATTACAATTTTCACACAACAGATGAATATCAGCCATGAATTGCATTTCAATGGTGACTTCGCCTTCACCTTCACAAACTTCACAACGTCCGCCTTCAACATTAAAACTGAAATGTGAAGGCTTGTATTTGCGGGATCTGGAGAGTGGAAGATCGGCATACAATGCCCTGATCTCATCGTAAGCTTTGATATAAGTTACCGGGTTGGATCGTGATGATTTTCCGATTGGGTTCTGATCCACAAATTCAATAGATGTTATTTTGTTGTAGTCACCACTCACTTTATCAAAAACTCCGCTTTGCTCTCCGTATCCTCCGTGAATTTTCTTTAGAGCCGGATACAAAACTTTTTTTACCAAACTGGTTTTCCCTGATCCGCTTACCCCTGTAACTACCGTCATCACACCAAGTGGAAATTTCACCGAGAGATTCTTCAGATTATTTTCTCTTGCGCCTTCTACCTTTACAAAACTGTTCCAGCTTCTTCTGCGATAAGGAATCGGGATACTTTCTTTTCCACTGAGATATTGTCCTGTATAGCTTTTCCTGTCGGATAGAATTTCTTTGTATGTTCCCTGGAAAATGAGTTCTCCACCGTTTCGTCCTGCATCCGGACCGATATCGATCAGTTCATCCGAAGCCTTCATAATTTCTTCGTCGTGTTCAACAATGATGAGTGTATTGCCGACATCACGAAGCGATTTGAGCACTTTGATTAACCGGTCGGTGTCCCGCGGGTGCAGACCAATACTCGGTTCATCCAAGATGTACATCGAACCTACCAGACTGCTTCCAAGAGAGGTTGCAAGATTGATACGTTGTGATTCACCTCCGGAAAGTGTATTGGACAATCGATTTAATGTCAAATATCCCAGACCGACATCACTCAGGAATTGCAGACGGCTTGTAATTTCAAGGAGGATCCGTTTCGCAACTTGTAATTGATAATCGCTCAGTTTTAATTCACGGAAGAAACGCAGGTTGTCCTGAACAGGCATCAACACAACATCCGTAATGGATTTTCCATTAATCAATACATAAGCCGCGTCTTTTCTCAGTCGTGTACCGCGACAATCCGGACACATGGTGCT
>CAYMMN010000599.1:0-1790 GCA_964391495.1 uncultured Flavobacteriales bacterium
TATCTCCGACCACTTTATGACGCATTGTATGATATGATACAAGGCGAAAAGGTGAAGAATTATGTTGAAAATGGTATTATCGAAGTAGCACCGCTTGCTTTTATGAGGGGTAGAACTTTGGATAACGCGTTTGTGATACTTGACGAAGCTCAAAATGCTACAGAAAGTCAGCTCAAAATGTTCCTGACACGGATGGGTCCATCCGCGAAATTCATAGTCACAGGTGACGTTACCCAAATTGATCTTCCCAGGAACCAGCCATCCGGACTGATTCAGGCGATCAAGATACTTTCCAATATCAAAGGTGTGGATTTCATTTACCTCGATTCTCAGGATGTTGTGCGTCACCGACTCGTAAAAGAAATCATTGAAGCTTATAATAAATAATCAATGTCAACTACAATGAAGTCAATAGCTGAATCCATTCCCGAAACAGCTTTTCAGTTGCCAGGCCAGACTGCTTTTTACAAAGGCAAAGTAAGAGATGTGTATACCATCAGAGATAAATACCTGGTGATGGTGGTGAGTGACAGAATTTCCGCTTTTGATGTGGTATTACCAAGAGCAATTCCATTCAAAGGACAGGTGCTGAATGGTATCGCTGCGAAAATGCTGAAAGCAACTGCAGACATCATTCCCAATTGGGTTATTGATGTTCCCGATCCAAATGTTACCATTGGAAAAGTATGTTCGCCTTTTAAAGTCGAAATGGTGATCCGTGGTTACTTGTCGGGGCATGCATGGCGTGAATACCAGCAAGGCAAACGCATACTTTGCGGAGTAAGAATGCCGGATGGATTGAAAGAGAATGATAAATTTCCACGTCCCATTATCACTCCGACTACAAAAGCAGCATTTGGACATGACATGGATATTTCTGCTAAGGAAATTATTGAAAAAGGAATTGTCAATCCTTCGGATTATGAAGCATTGGAAAATTATACCCGGGCTATTTTTAAGCGTGGTTCAGAGCTTGCCGAAAAGCAAGGCTTGATTCTTGTCGATACAAAATATGAATTCGGAAAATCCGGTGATGTGATCACCTTGATTGATGAAATCCATACTCCTGATTCTTCACGGTATTTTTATGCGGATGGATATGAAGAACGTCAGCAAAAAGGAGAAGCCCAGAAACAATTGTCCAAAGAATTTGTCCGTCAATGGCTGATCGAAAATAATTTCCAGGGAAAAGAAGGACAAGTTGTCCCTGAAATGTCTGATGAGTGGGTTGATACCATTTCCGGCAGATATATCGAATTGTACGAAAAGCTAATCGGAGAGAAGTTTCCAAAGCAGGAAGCTAAAAATCCTATTCAAAGAATTGAGAAAAATATTCTTACCTCGTTGAGTCGACTTTCCTGAGTAATTAGTCTGAATAAAATTTATTTCAAGCCTCTCAATATTTCCTGGAAATTACTTCGGGAAAATAACCCACTGAAAGCTGGTTCATTTTCCACCTTTGTTTTTTTTGTCAAACCAAGCTCGAAGGATCTTTTTAACGCACTTATAGCCTTGTCATCTTCATGTTTTGTTGCCAGCAAACATGCTTCAAAAAAATGTTGTTCCGGATTTTCAGGATCTGCCAGACCGTAAACAGCAATTGATTTTTCAGCGGCTGCTAAATTTCCCTGCTTCAATGCATTGTTTGAAAAGGACCAGCCCGCGAGTGAAATATAACCCAGAAGTCTTTGCTGACTGTAATCGCTCTTGTTTGCTTTTAATTTATTGATTTCATTTTCCCACCAGGAAAGTGGCGCCGCTTCAAAGGCCTGGACATATTGTTGCTTTGC
>CAYMMN010000600.1:0-1787 GCA_964391495.1 uncultured Flavobacteriales bacterium
CCCATCCCCAGTGAATGATACAATTCCTTTGCCTCAGCGGAATCGAAATCGTCGAGTTTGCCCATGGCTTTTGTCGCCATTTCCGCTTCTTCCACAACATCCTTGACGAGATCATCCGCGTCCACAACGGTACCCTCCCTGGATTTCATTTTACCGGAAGGAAGATCCACCATTCCATAAGACAAATGGTACAAACCATCCGCCCACGGACGCTGCAGCTTCCTGAAAATTCCACGAAGGACTTTAAAGTGATAATCCTGCTCGTTGCCGACAACATAAATCAATTGCTCCAGTCCGGGAAATTCGTCAAAACGTAACTGCGCAGTACCGATGTCCTGTGTAATGTATACCGAGGTTCCATCCGCACGCAACAAAACTTTTTGGTCCAGACCTTCATCGGTCAGATCAACCCAAACCGATTGATCTTCTTTTCTGAAAAATGAATTGGCAGCCAAACCGGCTTCCACCATTTTTTTACCCAAAAGATAGGTTTGTGATTCGTAATAGATTTTATCGAAATCTACACCGAGCTTTTTATACGTCTGCGCGAAGCCTTCGTAAACCCAGCCATTCATCTTTTCCCACAATGCTCTGGTTTCCGAATCGCCGGCTTCCCATTTGCGAAGCATTTCCTGAATCTCGGTAGCCAGCGGAGCTTTTTTCTCGGCTTCTTCCGCGGACATACCACGTCCAGTCAATTCTTCTATCTGGGCTTTGTATTTTTTATCGTAAATGACATAGTATTTACCGACGAGATGATCTCCTTTCATCCCTGTGGATGCAGGAGTTTCGCCTTGTCCCCATTTCTGCCAGGCAAGCATGGATTTACAAATGTGAATCCCGCGGTCATTCACCAGATTTACTTTTACAACCTGATGACCATTGGCTTTCAGAATTTCCGCGACAGAATAACCCAGGAGGTTGTTACGGATATGTCCGAGGTGCAAAGGTTTGTTGGTATTTGGTGAAGAATATTCCACCATGAGCAAACGCGGTTTCAAAGGTGAACCGCTGTTTCTTTTCGGATCAAATAATAACTGATGATCAGCTTTTGCCGCGTTGAAAAATTCGTTCCAGAAATTTTCGGAAACAACCAAATTCAAAAAGCCTTTCACAACATTGAAAGATGCCAGCAATGAGGAATTGGAAAGCAGATGATTCCCGATTTGTGTCGCTGTTTCCTCCGGAGATTTGCCCGATTTTTTTGTGAATGGAAAAACGACAAGCGTTTTGTCGCCTTCAAATTCTTTTTTGGTATCCTGTAAGAGGATATTTTCCTCCGTCTCTGAAATCCCATAAAGGTCTTTCAAAGCGAGGACAATACTTTGCTTCAATTCTTTCTCAAACCACAAACCCATAAAATCCGATGCCTTAAATAATAAACCCTGAAAATATTTTCAGGAGCTGTTAAGATAAAACCTTTTTCTGATCAGATCCATCCGGTCTGATCGTTTTGCAAAAGTAATAGTCTTCGTGAGATATCAGCGGTTCAGTTCAATGAAAGAATTCAGCTTCCGGAAGAAGCAATATTCCCGGAACATATTCACCGTTTCGGTTCAGAGATCCTTTAAGAGAAGCTTAATTCGTGAGCTGGCTGACGACCCTCTGGAGAATTTCGAATGTGTTTTCCGCCATCAGGTTCTCTTTGTCGAGTGTCGGGTTTACTTCCGAAATCTCAAAGCAAATGACTTTTTCATTCTGGATGAGACGGACAAGCAAACTACCCGCTTCTTTCTCCGTAATTCCATTGCGGACCGGTGTTCCGGTTCCTTTGGAAATCGAGGAAT
>CAYMMN010000601.1:0-1784 GCA_964391495.1 uncultured Flavobacteriales bacterium
TAAAAACTTCTTTCATGGAATTGAAGTCTTCCAGTCCGCTGATGGTTCTTAAAAATCTCGATCGATGATCATCATCCTTGAATCCTTCAGGACCCAGATCATGATGATTGCCGATTGCATGTTTTACATAAATCGGCTGACCGGCAGGAAAGAAATAAAAACTATCCTGAGGCATCACCTCATTGTCGTGTCCGACAAGAAGGTTTCCACGGTTCAAATGGATGATGACATTGTGTTTGTCAAAACTGCCATTTAGTTTGACCGGATGAACCACCTCCCGAAAAGCAGTCCGGTGGAGGTGTACATTTAGGGAATCGATAAATTTGCTTAATAATGCCATAGTTAAAACCCCCGATTTAAAAAATTATTCGGCTTTGAATAATACCCCCCCTTGGTATAATACAAATGTATCGAACAATATTACTTAAATACAAATACTTCAGCAATTTCCTGACACGGCTATGACAAAAAGGGGGCAATACCTTGAATTTTATGTGTTAGAAACCATTCCCCTCTTTTTGACCACCTTAAATAAATCCAATTTACCTTAAAATGTGCTTTGGATTCGGATATTTGCCCCCGTGGACCAGGACCAAATCTTAATTTTCGGACAGCAGATCAATATTCTGGAATTGCTGGCCATGCTCAGCGGAATCATTGGCGTCTGGTTAACCGTTAAACATTCTGTCTGGTGCTTTCCGGTTGGAATCGTCAATGTTCTATTGTATGCCTGGCTCTTCTTTTCTCCATCCGTGCGCCTTTATGCCGATACACTACTGCAATGTATTTATGTAATTCTACTTATCTATGGATGGGTCCGTTGGAACAGTAAAAAAGAGGAGAACCCTGATTTTGTGCCGGAGAATATGAGTCCTGATCAATGGAAAAAAAGCCTCCTTGTCTTTCTGGGAGGAAGTTGTCTCTTCGGATATCTCTTTCAAAATTTCACGGACGCGTCATTACCCTGGCTGGATTCCACACTTACTACGGCGAGTCTGATCGCACAATGGATGGTGGCGAAAAAGAAAATTGAAAACTGGATTATCTGGATCATCGCGAACAGCGTTTACATTCCGCTCTTCTTTTTCAAACATCTTCCACTCACCTCGCTCCTGTATTTTCTCTTTCTGATCATGGCGATTTCAGGTTATCTTCAATGGAAAAAGTTAATGCCTGCAAATCAGTCATGAACAATCGAATCAAAAGGATCGCATTGATCGGGCCTGAATCTACAGGAAAGACAACACTTGCAGAGCAACTCGCAAAGCATTATAAAACTGCTTGGGTACCCGAATATTCCAGGAACTATGTAGAAAATCTAAACAGGAAATACACCAAAGAAGATATTCTGCTGACCATCCGGGAGCAA
Organism: uncultured Flavobacteriales bacterium; assembly: GCA_964391495.1. Lineage (GTDB taxonomy): Bacteria > Bacteroidota > Bacteroidia > AKYH767-A > 2013-40CM-41-45 > JADKJP01. Next base: position 1,370 of record CAYMMN010000601.1, read on the forward strand.
TGTGCTGCAGAAGACCGAATGCTGGAACAGGCCAATAAATTTCTCTTCGCGGATACCGAACCGATCCTGGCGCAAGTGTGGATGATGGATGTTTATCATGAAAAGTCCGCCGAAATCGAAAAGCTGATAAATGAACGCGTTTATGATTTGTATCTGTTACTTTCTCCTGATTTACCCTATGTAAATGATCCGGTGCGGGAAAACCCTGCAAGGCGAGATTTTTTCTTTGACTGGTATAAAAAGGAATTGGAAGAAAGACAACTGCCTTACCGCGTGATAACAGGCACAGGAGCATCACGACTTGCATTCGCGATCAAAGAAATTGAATCACTCCGGGAAAATTAGCGGAACACGTAGCGAACCGTGACTCCAAAATCAATCCATTCCGGTCCAGGATTGTAAAACTCATAATAGG
>CAYMMN010000602.1:0-1780 GCA_964391495.1 uncultured Flavobacteriales bacterium
AATCAGGTTGTACTGGATCACAGGTGAAGAAAACTCCGTGATGATCCCTCCACCTTCGCGAAATGTTCCGGCGCCATGGATATCCAGCCAGACAGTTCCTGCTCCACCGGTCAGTGTGAATCCCTGGAGAACTGTTGTGGAATCCTCACCCGAATTAAAAATGACACAGGAAGCAGTGTCAGGATGAACGGGCTGACTTCCATTAATGATAGTAGAATGTATAAATGCAGTATCAAGAGATTCATAAAACCGACTTGTAAGCACGATTCTTTTTCCTCTGAAATTTATATTTTCATAATACGTTCCCGGGGCAACCACAACCGTATCTCCATTGGAGGAAGCCAGAATGGCCGATTGAATCTGAGGATAATCAGCAGGGACATGAATCAGTCCGGCCCGGAGAGAAAAACTCAACAGGCAAAAAACAAGTAGCGGGAGCAGGAATTGTTTTTTCATGATTCAGGAATTTGGAGCACAAAAATCTCCCCTGATCATGCAAAGAGAGTCCTGAATTATAAAAAACAGGTACTATCTTATAAGAATAGACCACATTTTTATAGAAAAAGGTCGGTTCCTGTGCGGACAACACGTAATGTTTGTCTCGACTGCGCCCGTTTAAATTCCAAGGGCGACATTCCCGTTAACTTTTTGAAAGCACTGTTGAATGTTGCCTTGTTACTGTAACCGACATCAAAAGCGATACTGAGAATTTTCGTTTCCGCGTAATTCGGATCTGAGAGAAGTCTTTCCGCTTCTCTGATCCTGTATTTATGAATGAATTCGGGATAACTAAGCCCTAGTTGTTCATTCACCAATTGTGAAAGTTGATGTGAAGAAATTCCCATCATTTCCGAGAGCTGCTGAATTTTTAACTCACTGTTAAGAAATGGCTTCTTTTCCTCCATCAATTGGATCAGTCGTTCTTTGAGCAGAATCAATTGTTCCGGTTTCAAAGTGGATCTGGAATATTTTGCTTCAGCTTCTTTTTTCTGCTGTTCGACACCGTTGAAAATTTCAGGTTGCCGGAAACCAAGATAACCGGTCATGTAAATGAATACGGAGATCGCGAAAGAAATTGTGTAATCATATTCAACTCGTATCATATCGGTCCACACCAGAACCCAATACAACAAGTAGCCCCACACAAAACCATTGTAAGCGAGGATCACTTTTTTTAGCCAGCTTTTTTTCACGGCTTCTGCCTGATCTGATGAATCGGATGGAGCATATTTTTTCAGATCGCGAAGTAGGATGACTCCGTAAGTAATAAGGCTGATATTTTGTGCGACTACGACTGCTCGGAAAAACCACAACCAGTGACGCATATTCCCGAAAAGCGGCATGATCCAATCAGGACTACCGAAAGTATTTTTGATCAATACAGGAACGAGATAGATCAGCGAAAGCCAGACGGGGATAAAATGTCTTTTATAATTCCGAGGCAGCGCGCCATCTTCAAGCACTTTGACATAGAAATAAGTAAGCGGGCCAAAGATGAGCGGGAATGAATCAGTCCATCCGTCCATCCATGTATACACTTTATAATAGCCCGTCCAATAGATCACATAGGAAACGAGTGTGATGGAATACAGACCGATGAGTAGAGAAAGAATATGATTGGCCAGAAGGTTGCCCTTCTTGTGCCGGAAGAGCACCAGCGACAGAAAGAAGCCCTGTAAGGCGGCCACCAGGAAGAGGGAAGTCCAGGTATCAAAGGAAGCCTGGTTCTGAAGGTCCAGAAGTATGCTCATTAACATAGTGGTGAAAATACAGAAAGGAA
>CAYMMN010000603.1:0-1774 GCA_964391495.1 uncultured Flavobacteriales bacterium
CGGAATTGCTTCGTGCAAAAACAAATCTTCCATTCCGAATGAATTGAATTTTTTAGGATTTGGAATCGGTGTATAAAAAATTCCCGGACGTGCTCCATCCGGAGTTCCCTGGATGTACTCCGCGCTTGCACTGGCTTCCCGGAATTTCTCAGTCTCACGAATTTCAAATTTTGTACGCGGGACTTTGTTGAACAATTTACTCAGCTGTGGTTTCATGTGCTCATGAATATTGCCGAAAGAATCCAGCACTTGCTGAGCTGTGGTGAAGGGGAAAAACTTTTTGTCCTTATTCAGATAAGTAAAAAATGAACGCAGATCACCTTTGTAACCCGTTTGCTCTTTCACTTTTTCCATTTCCGCACGCAATCTTTTCACTTCCGATTGACCCAAAGCAAAAATAGAATCCGGTGAAAGATCTGTTGTGGTCCACAAATGGGCCAGATAACTATATTGTTCCTTTCCTCCGGGAATATTTCCTATTCCTGCTTTATCCTGACATTTGGAAATGTATTCGTCTTTTATAAAATCATACAATTTTTTATAAGAAGAAATAATTTTATTGGTGATCGCCAGTTGATACGCTGAATCAATCCGTGATTTATCCGATGCAGAAAATTCCGCCGGCATATTTGTCACAGGCATATAGAAAATACTCTTCTTCACATCCGTTACCAGCATGTCTTTCAATTGCGGAAGAACACGTTCCATAAGAGTTTTGTTCTGCACAATTCCTTCACGCATTCCTTCACGCATATTCTGGATCGCGGTATCACACCAGATGGCGAATCTGTCGACACGTGACAACCAGTTGTCATAATCCTGTACTGTCTTGAATGGTTGAGAACCCTGGCCTGTTCCCATTTGACCAAAAGTCAGTGTTAAAGAGGTGAACTGATTAATCGGCATCAGATAATCTTTGAACTCGAGACCTTTCAGACTCGTCTCCAATTCGTATTTCAGAATTTCATAGCTGTAACGATCCGATTCATTCAAATCATCCGCTGAAAATTTCGCCAGGCTGTCGAGATATGATTTGAAAAATACCCGGAAGGAATCACGGTATGCCAGACTGATATCAATCGGAAGCAGATTGTTATAGCGATTATCTCCCTGAAATGTCGCTTCCAGCGGGCTCAGACGCATCCTGTCTTCCTGGTAATTATGAAAAACAGATTTGAGCGTGGCACTTTGATCAGTCTTCTCGGACGTTTCTTTTTGCTGTTGACCACAGCCGGCAAGTACAATCAATATCAAAGCGAACGCGTGTAAAGTATATTTCATAGGGATTTAATTTAACGATGGAAATGTACTAAGATTTCAAATACATTCATGACCCACATGAACAGATTATAAAATATTCCTCCTTAAAAATGGATAAATAACAGTTTATTAAGTGGAAGTGTTATGGAGTGTTAAAAAGACTCTCATATTTATTATCCCTTTGGATAATCTTTGTTCAGCATGAAAATATTTTCTAAAGAAAATTAACTCAAAAAAACAGAGCTCTATGATTTTTGAATCAATTCTTCACGGAATTTTTTCAGTGAACTAAGAAGTTTCTGTTCCTCTTCCGGACTAACCTGAAAACCGTGTTCGTATCGAACAATTCTTCCTTCATTCGCCAGTGTCAGCTGTAATTCACCTGATGAATAATCACCTTTTTCAATATTGAATTGAAGGATCTTTTCTATTGGATATTGAAAGACCTTTTTTTGAAAAATTTTTTTTATTACCAGAACATCATTGTAAAGTGAAATAATACTTGCAACCATCT
>CAYMMN010000604.1:0-1773 GCA_964391495.1 uncultured Flavobacteriales bacterium
ATATGAGAGGATACTTTTGTTTTGCATAAACAGAATACAGGTCAAAAATACACATTTGATCTTTGAACCCTCTTATTTTCATCATACAATGAACTGATAAAAATCACAGTATCTTTCTAACAAACACTCCTGCAAATGGTTCAGTCTGTTCCATTCTTTCCGGATGCTTCGGAATAAAATTTAGTGATAGCACCTCTATTTAGTTGTTCACTTAAGTCTTTCAGAGATATCTCTTTGAAAATCTTGCGAAATTCTGACAATTACAAAAGACTATTCATGTAGTTTGGACATAATTTGACGGATTACTGACAGGCTGCAGGTCCATTGAGTTAAGGGAGCCTTTAGTATATTTAACATCTAAATCCTGAACATATGATTCGTATACTTTTAGTAGAAGATGAAGAACACCTCCAGGAAGCCATCAAGCTGAATCTTGAACTGGAAGGCTATAAAGTAGTTGCAGCCGGTACAGGAACCGAAGCTGTCAAGATTTTTAAAGCGGAACGTTTTAATTTGGTTGTTCTGGATGTCATGCTCCCTGAAATGGATGGATTTGCCGTCTGCGAAGCCATTCGTTTGCACAACGGTACCGTTCCCATTCTCTTCCTTTCTGCCAAGAATGCCAGTGAGGATAAGATCCTTGGTCTTAAAAGAGGTGCGGATGATTACATGACCAAGCCATTTAATCTGGAGGAGTTTCTTTTACGGGTGAATGTGCTTGTGAAACGCAGCCTGAGTCAGGAAGAAAAGAAAGAAATGAGCGACATCTATCGCTTTGACGGGAACGAAGTGAATTTCAAGACTTATGAAATAAGTGGTAAGGGAAATGAGAAAATTCGTCTGACCAAAAAAGAAATAGCCCTCCTGAAATTGTTGATCGAAAGGAGAAATGAAGTTGTTTCCAGAGAGCAAATCCTGGAAACCGTATGGGGTTATGACATCTACCCTTCAACCCGTACGGTCGACAATTTCATCCTTGCCTTCAGGAAATACTTCGAAAAAGACCCTAAAGAACCGCGTTATTTTCACTCTGTACGTGGTGTGGGCTATAAATTCGTCAATGAATGAAGAAAAAGCGGTGAAATTCACCAATCTTGGGGAAAGTTTCACCATATTTTCGTAAAAATTCATCTTCAGCACCCACTTCAGCCCCTATAATTGGGCCTTCTTAACTAAAACTCTAAAGAACGAATGAAAAAACAACTATTCACCTTGTTTTCGGCTATTGTATTGGCCGTTTCAACGTTTGCAGGCACTCCCGGACATCGTAACTGCGCGACGATGGAGAACCTGGATCGTTTGAAAATGGAAGATCCGGCATTAGAAAGCAGAATGCAGCAGATTGAGCAGCAAAGTGCTGCATATGTAGAGGCACGTAAAAATGCAGGTCAGAATGCAACTGACATGGTCATTACCATCCCGGTTGTTTTCCACATTGTTTACAGCTCTGCTACTTATAATATTTCCGATGCACAATGTCTTGCTCAGCTGGATCAGCTGAACAAAGACTATGCGCGTCTGAACACAGATGCCGGGAATACTCCTGCAGTATGGCAAGGTATTTCTGTAAATACAAACATTCAATTCTGTCTGGCTTCCCGCACTCCTGCAGGAGCAGCAACAACAGGAATTGAGCGTCGTCAGACTACTGTTACTTCATTCAGTACTAACGACAACGTTAAACGTTCTGCTAACGGTGGTATGGATGCATGGGATGCTACTAAATACCTTAATATATGGGTTTGTAACTTAAGTGGAGGTGTTTTAGGTTAT
>CAYMMN010000605.1:0-1764 GCA_964391495.1 uncultured Flavobacteriales bacterium
CAATGAGTGAAATTTTTCCACCTTGCTCCATTCTTCCTATTCCATGTTTGATAGAATTTTCAACAAATGGCTGCAATAGTAATGAAGGAATCAGATAATCATCCAAAGGCAGCCCCTGTTCCACGTGCACAACGAATTCAAAGCCATTTTCAAAACGCTGCATTTCCAGTTCAGTATAACTTTTCAATGCACTCAACTCTTCTTCGAGCGATACTTCCTGCGCTTCGGAATGATCCAAAGTGTAACGAACAAGCTTTGAAAATGATGTCAGGTATTTCTCCGCGGATCGAGAGTCATTCTTTTGCATGAAATTCCGGATAGAATTCATCACATTGAAAATAAAATGCGGATTCATTTGCGCACGGATTGCCGTCAGTTGCAATGAGGCCTGACGTTGTTCTGTCTCAAATTTCGCCCTGACTTTTTGCATCCGGTTATAATAGAGCAAAAAGATAATGAGCGTAATCAATAAGGCAACAAGAACGGCGAACCACCTGGTTTGCCACCAAGCAGGTAATATCGTAAAGGATAATAAGGCAGGTATACTACTCCATGTTCCGGATGAATTTACGGCGGACACTACGAATGAATATTTGCCGGGAGGAAGAGCAAAAAACTGTACTTCCCTGTTGGTTGTGTAGGCCGTCAGAGTATCCTTTCCATTGATGAGTTTATAGCGATAACCCAATTTGCCCATGCTCCTGTAGGAAATTCCGGTAAAGTTTATTTGAATGGTATTTTCAGTGTGACTGAATTTTAACTCGCCGGTAAATGATTTGACAGTATTGTTTACTCTGAATTCTGAAATGTGAACCGGTGGAACTGTTGAATTTTCAAAATCCGATTTTGTACTAAAAAATGAAATTCCCATGTTAACAGCGGCGTACAAGGTATCGTTGACCAAAGCAAGATCACTGATCTCATCACTCATCAGTCCATTGTTATTCTGAATATTTCTGACTTTGAAATTGAAGATACTTTTTCCATTAAAACGAATGTGACCAATTCCCTTATTGGTCGCGCACCAAATATCATTTCCTTCAACTATCAGTTTATTGACAAGATCACTGCAAAGTCCTTTTGATTCATCAATTTCAAGAATCGTATCCTTATTCAGTAATAAAACGCCTCTGCCTTTTGTAGCAAATGCCAAAACGTCTTTATTTAAACAGATATCATCAACCCTGATATCATCAAGACCGGGATGAAAGGGTTGAAGTTTCCCGGTTTGTTCATTCAGTCGAAAGACACCTCTGTTACTCCCTATCAATACATCACCCTGATAGGATAATCCCAGACAATTGATACGTTGGTCCGTTGGAAATGCGGCGGTAAGTGTATCATTTGTGAATTTAAATATCGTTCCGGATCCGGCGGTAAAATAATCTCCCGTACGAGTACGAACGTAGTTAGTTTTGATACCAAGAATGTATTTCGATTTCAGGAAATGCATTCTTCCATCCTGAAAATATCCTGGTTTAAAACAGCTTAAAAATATTTTTCCCTCATCCGGAAATGTGGTGATGCGATTCATCGGCTGATCCATGACATATCGGGTTGGATCCAGAATTAACTTACTTGTAATTCCTTTACGAATCATCATTGCCCCCGACCAAAAACCTACATACAATGTCGAATCCATGTCACTGGCAAGACTCAATGGACGAACCCTTGCATCATCTTTGTATTGAATTCCATACACTCCATAGCCCGGTGTATAAAAAACACCACTCTTCAACGTCGAAAACCAATACCCACCTTCAT
>CAYMMN010000606.1:0-1758 GCA_964391495.1 uncultured Flavobacteriales bacterium
GGATGCTAACAATATGATCTTGTATACTTATCAAAGCGGAATACTGATATGTGATTCCACATGGCAGTCTTTGAAAGGTGTGATCAGGAGTTACGGACCAGGGGTGCGTAAAATTATGTATGAGCACATTGGCAATTGCGCGAATTACTGGGCGGGAAATTATGGTGCAATGATCGATGATTCATATTTGTCTATTGGTAACAATATCTATTATTCAAGCGGTAAAACACATTCTTTAGCCGGTTGGACCATAGATGCAAATGGCGGTGACGGATGGATGGTGGATCCCAATGGATATTATATTACTTCCAATGCGACGGATACAAAGTCACAGATTATTGACCTTGTTGCACAAGGTTATACTCCTATTGATCTGGACCAGCAACCGCTAATCACGTTTGGTGAATTCGCAGCAGGTACCCAACCGGATTACGCGGATTATTACAACCAGACAGTCACCTTATTGGATGCAAGCAGCAATGTGCTCGCGACATCCACGCAGACTCCCACTTTAACCGACCAGTGGCAGTGGGTGAGTGGATCATTTTCCGGATACGGAACAGGTTTACGTTATATCAAATATGAACATTCCGGAAGGGATGTAGAGGGGCTGGCCGGACATAGCGGTGCGATGATGGATTATATTCTTCTGGAAATTGGTGGTGCCACAACCGGGATTAAATCTCATGACAATGATAATTTCAACTTCTCAATTTCTCCAAACCCATCCAATGGTCGTTTTACACTTTCATTGAATCATCTGAAAAGCAACACTCCTGTGAAAATAACCATTACTGATGTGCAGGGACGAGTAGTTTATACCAATGAGATAGAGAATAATTTGAATAATTATTCGACATCAACATATTTGCTGAGCCAGGTACTTAGTAAAGGTGTATATGTACTTTCCATTGCAGATGAGAAATCAGTACAGTCAACAAAATTATTGATTCAATGAGTTGAATGCCTTGAATAATAAAAAGAAGTCCCGGGCATTAGGCCGGGACTTCTTTTTATGGCAATAGTAGAATATTCTATAAATTCAATTCAATGCCAGCTCAGGTTGTGTTCTGTTAGAGAATTTAAAAGTAACTGACCAGTCACACGTGACTGAATTCGAAATAAATTACCCTATGCCATTAAGCATTTTTGTCAATTTGTCCTGAACTTCCTGTGCCAGTAAAATTATTTCCTTATTGTTTAAAGATCCCATGGCAGCCACCGGATTAATTGTAGCTATTTCAATGGCATGGTTTGTATTTTCTTTGATAGTAACATTACAGGGGAGCATAGCACTGATATTCGGCTCGATTTGAAGTACCTTATCGGCGTATACAGGGTTGCAGGCTCCAAGAATTGTATGTGGAAGATAATCCTTATCAAGCTTTTTTTTCATGATGGTCTTCAGATCTATTTCGGTGAGTACTCCAAATCCCTCTTCTTGCAGACCCTTGATGACCTTTGCCTTAATATCTTCAAAACTTGCACCCGGAATTGATTTTATGTTGTAGTAGTTCATTTTATCATTGTTTTTACAAAGACAAATGTACCTGCAACAAAGCTGATGTTGTGTGATATATATTCCCCAGTCTGAAAATTTTAATTCAGAATATAAAAATACACTTCCTGACCTGTAATTAGCGGAACTAAAAGACGCAATTCACCTTAAATGTGCTTTCTCGGCCCTTCATATTTGTAATTTTTACAAAATAAATGCCATTGGCATTTGTGTCGAAGGGAATGGTAGCATGATTTTCC
>CAYMMN010000607.1:0-1735 GCA_964391495.1 uncultured Flavobacteriales bacterium
ATCATCTCTTGGTCCGGTATAGCTTATACCCAAAGTTGAACTGATTTTTTTAACAGGAAAAAAAATCAGTTCCATTCTGGCAGTATTTGGCCGCCTTGTTAAACCTTGTGTTCTGACAGGAGAATTCAGGAATGCTCCATTGTTATAGGATTGAACATGGTTTCCTCCGGTTTGTTCTTGTGTAGAAGCATTTTGAGCATAATCGAGATAGCCATTTACCAGACTCATGTTAAAGTGAATCTTTAAAAAATCTGTGACTTTGTTTTCAAAACTGAATTCAATCCCGTAAGTAGTTTGTTTTCCTGTATTCAGGTAGATATCCCCACGGTAATCATCACGGTTGAAGTCTGTCCCCAGTTGATCCACCGGAATATTCTTATCCCAGAGGTACACGTAGTCAATCTGGTTTTGAGTGATGCTTTTGAAAATTGAAATTCCAAAGAATCCGTTTTGATTAATATTTTGTTTCAGGCCGAATTCGTAAGAATCAGAAATTTCTGGTTCAAGTCTTGAGTTTCCTCTGGAAATTCCGGTACTCGTATTGTTATCGTAGGTATAATAAAGATCAGGAGCATATAGTTGATAGAGTGATGGTGCATTTAAACCTTTACTGAATGAAAAATAAATCAGTGCAGTGGAACTCAGTTGAAAAGAAGGATTCACTTCCCAGATGAATTCATTTCCAAATTTGGAATGATGCAGACTTCGGGCGCCTATGATGAGATTTAGAGAATTTAATTTTTCATTTAAAAGACTCCCATTCAACTCAAACTGTGCATACAAATTGCTGGTTTGAATTTCAGGATTCACATTGTCTAAATTTGTATTTAACTCAATGATAAAAGGAGAGAACAGTGCAGAATAATAATAATTGGATTGTTGCATTTTTTCTTCCTGTAATGTAAATCCAATTGACGAACGAAAGAACTTTTCCTTCCATGACAAATAAGCATCTACACTCAAATTTTCACTCTTATAATGATCCTTCGCAAATGAATGATCTGTGATTCCCAAATCATTGACAACGGATGAATCATTTTGTGCATTTCTGGTGTTTGTAGTCAATCCGGTGTTAACAAGTATTTCCAGTTTTTGCATTGGCTGAAATCGCAGATTGCCGGAAATCGTTTTTCTTTCGTAATCCAATGTATAATTATCGTCATCAATGAATGCTGATTTATCGATATCCGTTTTCATTTTGAGGAATTGACCTGCAAGTGTCGCTTCTCCGGTTTTCCATTGGTAATTAATTCCTCCTCTGCTTGTTCTTTTGTCCCAATCATCTTTGTCACGATGTTTAAATGCGAGTGGATCCGTAACAGTATCAATTGTAGCATCAAGGCCATTTACTTTCTGAAGTGAAGCAGATCCGAAAACACTGAGTCCATTATTAAACAGATATCCTATACTTGCTGAAGGAACCACAAGAGTTCCGTTTTTCTGGAATAATCCGGTAGACATGCTGATACGACCGTTAATTCCGGGTTTATGGGGTTTGAATGTCGTAATCTGGATAACACCACCTACCGCGGAAGATCCGTACAAAATACTATTTGAACCACGCAGAATTTCAATCCGCTCAATTTCAGAGAGTGGAAGTTCGCTTAGATCAATTGTATTGTTTACTGTCGAACCATCATTGATCCGGATTCCATCCACGAAAATGGATGTCTGATTACTATTACTCCCACGCATAAAAATACTTTCATTCGCACCAGGACTTTGATAGTTCCCT
>CAYMMN010000608.1:0-1731 GCA_964391495.1 uncultured Flavobacteriales bacterium
ATAATTAATCAACTCCCCAAGAGAAGCATTTTTTCCACCTACCCTTGCAAGATCAGAACGATTCAAGTTGATGTAAGGAATAACATATGCAGTTTCCATGGTATATTTTATTTATTGTAAAATACAAAATCCATGAAGAAAATGCGATGATTCCTGTGCTGAAAAAGCTGTGATTTATGTCATCAGTCAAAACAAAATACAAAACCTGTGAAAACGCAATCAATTTTCTGAAAAGGGACAAAAAAAAGGGAGAACAAATTCTCCCTTTTATAGAATTTACATATTTCTTCGGTATTGTCCGCCAACTTCAAAGAGCGAACTGGTAATTTCACCGAGAGAACAATACTTGGCAGCTTCCATGAGCTGTTCGAAGATGTTTTTATTCTGAACAGCTGCATCCTGCACCTTGCCGAGTAATTCTCCTGATTTCCCGGCATTCCCTTTGTGCAATTCTTCAAGCATGTGAATCTGGTATTCCTTTTCTTCCGTTGTAGCACGGATAACCTCACGTGGTAATACAGTTGGAGATCCTTTTGAACTCAGGAAAGTATTTACACCAATGATCGGGAACTCACCGGTATGTTTTAACGTTTCATAATAAAGAGATTCTTCCTGGATCTTCCCGCGTTGATACATGGTCTCCATGGCTCCCAACACTCCTCCACGCTCTGTCAGACGATCAAACTCGGCATACACAGCTTCTTCCACAAGGTCGGTTAATTCTTCATTGATGAAAGAACCCTGCATAGGATTCTCATTCTTCGCCAAACCGAATTCTTTATTGATGATTAACTGGATAGCCATTGCACGACGAACACTTTCTTCCGTTGGTGTGGTGATGGCTTCATCGTAAGCATTTGTGTGAAGTGAATTACAGTTATCATATATCGCGTACAATGCCTGAAGTGTCGTCCGGATATCATTGAAATCAATTTCCTGAGCATGCAGGGAACGTCCGGATGTCTGAATATGATACTTCAGCATTTGTGAACGCTCGTTGCCACCGTATTTCAACTTCATTGCCTTTGCCCAGATTCTTCTGGCTACGCGACCGATTACTGCATATTCCGGATCGATACCATTGCTGAAGAAGAAAGAAAGATTAGGCGCGAAATCATCAATATGCATTCCGCGGCTGAGATAGTATTCTACATAAGTGAATCCATTTGCCAGTGTAAATGCCAGTTGAGAAATCGGATTTGCTCCTGCTTCCGCGATGTGGTATCCGCTGATCGAAACGCTGTAAAAATTCCTAACTTTATGATCGATGAAATATTTTTGAATATCACCCATCATACGCAGAGCGAATTCAGTACTGAAGATACAGGTATTCTGAGCCTGATCTTCCTTGAGAATATCCGCCTGAACTGTTCCGCGAACAACTTTTAAAGTGTCAGTCTTAATTTTGGCATAAACATCTTTGGGCAAAACCTGGTCTCCTGTGACACCGAGAAGCATTAGCCCAAGTCCGTCATTCCCTTCAGGAAGCGGTCCCTGATAAGACGGACGCTTCACTCCTTTTTCCTTATAGATCTGATCGATTTTCTTTTTTACTTCTTCTTCCAGTCCATGTGATTTGATATACAATTCACATTGCTGATCAATTGCTGCATTCATGAAAAATCCAAGCAACATCGGAGCCGGACCATTGATGGTCATGGATACAGATGTTGTTGGATCCGCGAGATTGAAACCGGAATACAATTTCTTCGCGTCATCCAGACAACAAAT
>CAYMMN010000609.1:0-1719 GCA_964391495.1 uncultured Flavobacteriales bacterium
ATGTGATTTCAAACAGAATTTCAAACCAATTCGAACCATAGATTTATTGAATATAATCACCCGCTTATATTGGTTGCAGTTCTTGCATAATCTTGATTCATTTGCAAGACAACATTCCAAATCTTCCAGAGAAAAAAATAAAATTGAAAAAGAAGAACAGAATACTCGATCCTGTCTGGTCAGATTATTTTACTTTTTCGAAACGGGAGAGAAAAGGGTTGATAGTTCTACTGGTCATCATCATAGCCCAATGCACCGGTATTTTCTTCTTGCATTATTTTCCTTATGAAAGAGAACCTATCGATCTTAGTGCATATAATTCTGAACTGGAGAGATTGATCATTCGTGATTCGCTTGCCACTAAAAAACCGGATTCATTTTCTTCATTTGAAAAAAAAGTTGATTCTCCTGAACAGATCAGAAAACTTTTCGCATTTGATCCGAATAGCATTGGCAAAGCAGAGTGGGAGCAATTGGGTTTAAGTTCAAAGCAGGCTTCAACGATAGTGAACTTTGTTTCAAAGGGTGGAAAATTCAGGATGAAAGAGGATCTGAAAAAAGTGTATGGTTTTAAAAATGCTGATTACAATCGTTTGCAAACCTATATCACTTTACCTGATTCAGGAACCTATTATTCCGAAAAAAAGGCAGCGAAAGAAAAGAAGAAGGATGCGCTGCACGTTGATCTGGCCAAAGCGGATTCTCTTGAAATTCTCAAGCTCCCCGGAATTGGTCCGGGCTTTACTCACCGGATCATTGCCTACCGAAACAAACTTGGCGGTTTTTACTCGCTGGAACAGTTGCATGAAGTGTGGGGATTTAGCGACAGTTTGTACACTGCTTTAACAGGACTGGTGTATTTATCAGACACTGTTCCCTTCAATCCCTTGCGCATCAACACTATTTCAAAGGAAGAGTTAAAATCTCATCCCTATGTCGGTTACAAACTTGCCGGCTTGCTAATTAACTACCGGGACCAGCATGGTGCTTTTAAGAGTCTGGATGACTTCCGTAACCTGCCCTTGATAACTGAAGAAAATCTCCGTAAACTTGCACCTTACTTAAAATTCAGGGATTGAGTTGCTCCTGAGCTTTTTTTCTGTTTGATTCTTTTTACAGAAAAATCGCAATGGAATTTCTCTTTCCGGTCGCAAAATTTTACAATTCTGATTTTCTGATGTCACAAACCATTCAACCGGTATCTACACAATTGCAGGAACGTCTGCGTACAGTGATCCGTGATGTTCCTGATTTTCCAAAGCCGGGAATTCTGTTTAAAGACATTACACCAATTCTCCTCGATGTAGATCTGTGTAAAGACATTGTCGATGGAATGTACGATGCCTTCGCGGATCAGAAAATCGATGGGATTGTCGGAGTTGAAAGCCGTGGGTTTCTCTTTGGTTTAATGCTCGCGCAAAAATTCAGAGTACCTTTTATCCCGATCCGGAAAAAAGGAAAGCTTCCATACAAAACCGTTTCTTACGAATATCAGCTGGAGTATGGTTCCGCTACGATGGAAGTACACGCGGATGCGATTTCTGCCGGAAGCAATTTGCTTGTGCATGATGATTTGCTTGCAACAGGAGGAACCGCAGCTGCTGCCGCGGAACTTATCCGTGGACAGGGTGGAAGTGTAGCGGGATTTTGTTTCCTGGTTTCTCTGGGTTTTCTGAATGGTCAACAGGTGTTGAACCGGTATTCACCAAAAACGATTAG
>CAYMMN010000610.1:0-1714 GCA_964391495.1 uncultured Flavobacteriales bacterium
TGAGGAAAACTATCCAGTAAGAAAGTATCAGCAACCCAATTACAGGAGGGAATTCCAAATACTCTCTGCCCCCGAAAATTCCGCTGAAATATCCGATTGAAATCGAAAGAATGGTCAGAACGAGTAAACTATAATGAAGCCAACCGAGTTTTACCGAAAAAAGATTTCGATTGACAACTCTTGGTAAATAATAATAAATACCACCCGAAGCGGCTGTAAAAATCCAGGTAATAACAAGTGAAACGTGCAATGGACGTAAACGTGTGAAAGGAAATGAATCCTTCATCCAAAGCGGTATTACATATTGGATCCCACCGGCCAATCCAAACAAAAGTCCGGCAAGCAAACAAACCATCGCTGTGATGAGGAATGTTTTCGCAAGCTTGTCGGATTTTTCCATGGACATAATCGGCGAAATACCGTAAATTAATTATACAGCATCATGATAAATCTCACTTTCAAATTTGTGAAAATGCACATATCAAAATAAGTCCCGGATTCCACTGCCAATATCAGATCAATTCAAATTGCGCGGTGAAATGACGGAGGAAATGCGGTTCGTGGGTAATTCTTAATCCACGTGCGGAATCTTTTGCCTTAATTACTTCATCAAAAACTTCAATCACAAAATCGATATGACTTTGCGTGTAAACGCGGCGTGGAATTGCCAAACGTACCAATTCCATCGGTGCAGGAATTAATTTACCCTTGTCATCGTATTTCCCGAACATCACTGAACCAACCTCCACACAACGAATACCTCCCATTTTATACAATTCACAAACCAGAGCCTGTCCGGGATAATGCTCAACGGGAATATTCGGATAAAATCCTTTCGCATCAATATACACAGCATGTCCGCCGACAGGATAAATCAGCGGTACACCTTTTTTGTATAATGCTTCACCGAGATAGGTTGTGCTGCGAATCCGGTAATGCAGGTATGCGGGATCAAAGACTTCTTCAAGACCGATAGCGATTGCTTCCATGTCTCTGCCTGATAATCCACCGTAAGTTGCATATCCCTCTGTAATGATCAACAATTGAGTACAGGCATCCGATAAATCCTTACTGCGCAAAGAAAGAAATCCGCCCATATTCACCAGTCCGTCTTTTTTCGCGCTCATAATGCATGCATCAGCATAGGAACACATTTCCTGAGCGATTTCTTTGAAAGTTCTGTCTTTAAAACCTTCTTCCCTGTCGTGAATAAAATAGGCGTTCTCCGCGATGCGGCACATGTCAAGGATAAACAGAATATTTTCTTCGTGACAAATCTTGCCGACTTCTCTTGCATTTTGCATACTCACGGGCTGACCTCCACCGCTGTTGTTGGTGACAGTCAAAATAACCCCGGCAATATTTTTTGCTCCGAGTTCACGAATCAGTTCTTTTAATTTTACGACATCCATATTTCCTTTAAAAGGATGATGCGCGGAAAAATCTTTCGCTTCCAGAATTGGAATATCGTAGGCGAGAGCACCGGAAAATTCGATGTTGGCGCGTGTTGTATCAAAATGGGTATTGCTGATAAAATATTTTCCTTCTCCACCGAGATGGCTGTACAAGATTCTTTCAGCAGCCCTTCCCTGGTGTGTTGGCAAAATATATGGCATGCCTGTGAGGTCATGAACAACTTTTTCAAATTTTGTCCAGCTCCTTGCGCCTGCATACGATTCATCTCCTGCCATCATCCCTGCCCATTCATTTCGCT
>CAYMMN010000611.1:0-1695 GCA_964391495.1 uncultured Flavobacteriales bacterium
ACAGCTTTGAAATTTGCTCAGGCTCGTCTCAGCCCTCCTACTTTTGGTCAAGTTGCTGCAGAAGCTGCAATCGATACTCCTGACAGTTACTTTGAAAAAGTCAAAGCTGAATATATTGAAAGAAGAAATCTCGTTGTCAGCAGTCTGAATAAAATGGAAGGTGTCTTTTGTCCAAAACCAAGTGGTGCATTTTATTGCATCGCGCAATTGCCCATCGACAACTCTGATATATTCTGCCAATGGTTGCTGGAAACCTTCAGCTATGACAATGAAACAGTAATGCTTGCTCCTGCTACAGGATTCTATTCCAAGCCTGAATTGGGCAAACACGAAGTTCGTATCGCATACGTCCTGAACCAGGAGTCCTTAAAAAAAGCAATGAAATGTCTGGACGAAGCACTCAAAGTGTATCCGGGAAGAACATTACAACACATAGAAATGAAAGCTGTCAATTAAGGCATTCATAATTTTGAAAAACAAAAGCCGGATTCATGATGATCCGGCTTTTGTTTTATGACGCAATTCAACAAGGTCAAAGACCTCTTGATTGATTTATTGCTTTACAATTTTCTTTGTTGAACTATATCCGGAAGCTGATGAAAATTTCACAGAATAAATTCCAGGACTAACGGAACTAAGATCAATCACATCATTATTTCCGGTGAAATTTTTATTTATAGAAATGATCTGGCCCATCACATTCACCACTGACATTTCCACCTTTTCACCGGCAGGAATTGCTCCTGAAATATGAAACAGACCTTCTCCCGGATTCGGATAAATGCTCAATCCGGAAAGCCAGGCAATCTCTTCGATTCCAACCACTCGACATCCCGTGGAAGTTCTTAAGCTGTTTCTTGCGCCACTCATTGTTGCCTGAACTCTGGACTTTTGCCCATTGGTGAACATAGCCATACAGTTATCATTAACATAGTCCATATAATTCATGAACATATCTCCATCAGGCCCATTGCTGCAAGTGATATGTGGGAAATTCGGGCACTGATAATTATGATCCTGCTGTGTAGGTGTATCGTTTACAAAATCATCTCCACAATTAGCATCTCCCCAAATATGTCTGAGATTAAGCCAATGCCCGATCTCATGGGTCGCAGTCCGTCCAAGATCATATGGACTTGTTACTGCTCCAGTGGTACCAAAATACTCGTAACCGATCACAACTCCATCTGTAAGAGGGCTTGTAGCCAGGTCAGCCGGAAATTGAGCATATCCAAGCAGACCTCCTCCTAAATTACATACCCACAAATTCAAATATTGGTGTGGATCCCAGCCATTTACTCCACCAGTTGAATTCGACTTCACGCCGTTATCACCGAAAAATTCCAATGTATCTGTCTGAGTTCTTGTGATTCCATTTGTTGGCTGTCCGTTTGGTGTTCTCGCTGCCATACAAAACTCAATCTTGGTGTCTGCAGCCACACCTGAAAAGGCTCCTGGAACAATTCCAAAATCCGAATTGCGTTTTCTGAAATCTGCATTCAAAACTTCAATTTGTGAAAGAATTTGAGCGTCAGAAATATTCTCCGTTTGATTGTTATAAACGACATGCACTACCACAGGAATTGTTACATCCGGAGGATCCTGAACAACTACTGTACTGATTTGAGTAATACGCATGGTCATGTCCACCTGGTTGCTGGAACATGGATTATTATCGTCCTGATAAAAATCAAG
>CAYMMN010000612.1:0-1685 GCA_964391495.1 uncultured Flavobacteriales bacterium
CTTTATCGTTTTTGGATGGATAACCGTAGCCCCGTAATAAGTCAATTCGATGGCATCATGGTAACTGACCTGTTCCAGCTTCACGGAATCCTGTGAATAGCGTGGATCAGCACTCAATACTCCGGGGACATCCTTCCAGACAATCATTTCTTTTGCATCCAGGCAATAGGAAAATATAGCCGCCGTGTAATCCGAACCTTCGCGACCCAGAGTAGTTGTGAAGTTTTCTGAAGTAGCACCGATGAATCCCTGCGTGAGGATGATATTGTTATTGGCATGCAATTGCGGGATTCTGTTGCAGATTAACTGACTTGTCAGTTCCCAATTCACTTTCGCCTCTCTGTATGTATTGTCTGTTTGCAAAACATCTCGAACATCGAGCCATGCATTTGCGATTCCAAATGAGCTGAGGTATGCACTGATGATTTTGGTACTCATCAATTCTCCCTGCGAAACAATCTGATCATAGGAGAATCCGTATCCTCTGGAAGGAGGTTCTTCCGTTGCCCAATCGATTTCGACAAGACAATTTTCAAGATCGTGACGTAGTGTGTGGTTTTCCGGAAAGCCGAGATCGTCAACAATTGAAAAATGAAATTTTCTTATTTCATCTATGTAATTTTTGAGTTCAGGATCCTGATTGTAATAAGCATGAACAACTTTTTCCAGAGCATTGGTCATTTTACCCATTGCGGAAACAACCACGATTAGACTCTCTTTTTTATAAAGGGAAAGTATTGAAGCTACATTTTTTACGGACTCTGCATCTTTTACCGAAGCACCGCCGAATTTGAAAACTTTCATAGGGAGAATAAGAGACTCTTGATTTTAAATATTCTGGTAAATTAATGCATTACAAAGCTGAAATGTTTTGCGTTTCAGGGCTTGTAATTATAAATCTGTTCATCGCTCATTTTACAGTCAAGCCATTCCGCTTCAATGCTTGCTCCAACTTTTTTATAGAAATCTATTGCCGGAGTGTTCCAGTCAAGCACTTGCCAGTGAACCTGTTTTGCATCAGCTTTCTGTGCTTCCAGCATAAAGGCGTCCAGTAATTTTTTTCCGATACCTTTTCCTCTGAGCTTTTCTGTAACGATGAGATCGTCGAGATACAATCCTTTTCCTTTCCAGGTGGAGTATTTGATATAGTACAAAGCGATACCGGCAATTTCCTGATTTACTTCCGCGACATAGAATTCAAATACAGGATGCGGACCAAACCCATCCGCTTCCATATCCGCGATGGTATTGGTAACGGCATCCGGAGCTTTTTCAAAATCCGCCAATTCATAAACCAGCCGGAGTACATCCGATAAGTCTTCTTTTCTTCCTTTCCTGATAATGATTTTGTCCATCCTTTGCCAGCTAAATAATTTAGATGAATAATTTTTAAATCAATACAATTCCCTCACCCGGATTGTGTGTTTCACTTTTTTCAATTCCTCCATCGCTTTCGCGGAAGTCTTCTTGTCGACATCAAGCACGACATAACCGATTTGGTTGTTCGTCTTAAGGTACTGACCAAGGATGTTCACATTCAGGTGAGATAATTTTCCGTTGATTTCTCCAAGGACTCCGGGTACATTTTTGTGAATGTGCAACAGTCGGTGTGCATCGTACTGTACGGGCAGACTCAATGCCGGAACTGAAAGAGAACCGGTTGTAGATCCGGTTTCGAGGAAGCT
>CAYMMN010000613.1:0-1683 GCA_964391495.1 uncultured Flavobacteriales bacterium
ATGTGATGGGTGAAAAAGTTCAAAGCTATAGCCAGAACGAAATTCAGTCAGCAGGTAAACACAGCTACTCATTCGAAACTGCCAGCAACGGTGTGTACTTCGTAAAACTCACAATTGATGGTACTTCAGTAGTTGAGAAGATTGTAAAAATGTAATATCTCATCGGCAATCGGATCGCACCGTTTGTTGAATAATAAAAAAGTCCGGATCGTTCAAAGCGATCCGGACTTTTTTATTTACAAAGAATTTTTTTTCAGTTTGACTTTTTCAAAACTCTGTGCGCTTTTATTTTCCTGACAATTTTCTTTTGGTAATTTTCAGAGAGGATGCTGATGTTTCCATCCACTTCAAGAACGGCAAGATCAACATTGTTGATGGAAGGAATGCCATGTTCCCGGATGGTAGCCTCCAATTCTTCCATTGATATTCTTTCTTTCTTTAAGTTTTCCTGAATGATATTTCCATGGTGAACGAGCATGACAGGATCTCCCTGAATAAATTCATTTACAGATTTACTCCGGTACAACACTTGTTTGAAAATATAATTCGCACAAAACAAACCAAGGGCGGCAAGCATTCCTCCCCACATGCTGGTGTCGGGTCCCACCATTGCATTTTGAACAGAGTTGCTGATCAGTAAAATAAATACCAGATCAATGACAGAAAGTTGTGCAAGTTCTTTTTTGCCGAATAATCGTATGGCGAGAACGATGAATACATAAATACCAATACTTCTTAGCGGAATTTCAATGTATGGAGCCATGTTACAGGAATTAATGTAGTATATCAGGACATAATTATATCCAAGATAGTAAATAAGTAGTAAATGCGTTTTTTGTAAGGTGCAGCGGAACAATGGAAAGAGATGGATACGTTTCGTGGCTGTATATTCTCTATATATTTGTGATATGAAATTCGAGAAGCATATTTTTATTTGTACAAATCAACGAACCGAGGGAACACGTAAATCGTGCGGAGAAGCTTGCGGGATGGAGCTTGTCAAAGCATTTAAAAAAGCGGTAAAGGATTGTGGGCTGAAAGGAACCGTAAGAGCTCAGCGTTCCGGTTGTCTGGATGCCTGTGAATTTGGTCCTTCTATGGTTGTTTATCCGGAAGGAATATTCTATGGCGGTGTACAACTTTCCGATGTTGATGAAATTGTCAGAGAACATATCATCAACAACCGACCAGTTGATCGATTAATCATTGATTTTTCCAAATCGGATACTGTAGCAGATGAATAAAGAGTTACCCGAAAAGTATCGACACGACCTTGCCATTGTCCGGGAAACAGCGGAACAGGTGATGAAGGATTTTGGTGTGATGGGTCTTGAAATCAAATTCAGCGGTGATCCATTCAGGGCTTATGAAGAGCTAAAAGAACAAATTTCTCCCGTGTTGTTTGAGTTATTTCAAAGGGACAGATCACGCTTTCAGTCTTTATTGTACAGAATAGATTTAAGTGAATCCCGCTTTCGAAAATTGCTTGGAGAAAGCTCAATGCATCATTTTTCAAATGACCTTGCTGATATGATTCTGCAAAGAGAATTTCAGAAGGTTCTGACGAGACGTTTTTTTTCAAAAAAGTAATACTCGCGAATTCAAACTTTGCGATTAAAACAGAGTCTAACAAATCTGTTTTAGAAAAGTTCAGCAGAAAGTTTTAATTTTTTTTAAATCACC
>CAYMMN010000614.1:0-1680 GCA_964391495.1 uncultured Flavobacteriales bacterium
TAATTCCATCTGGTACAAGTTTTAAATGAAGGCCCAAGCGTTAGCTTAATGTTTTTTATTTATTCCGCTGGGCCAAGTCTTTAACGAAAGCGTGTGTGCCAGCGGACTTGGCCCATTATAAAAACAAAGTCCTTAGAAATATTGCTATTTAATTCCATCTGGAACAAATTTTAAATCTTTTCTTAAAGCAGATCGACGACGTTTTTATGTAATTGCAATTGGTTCAACCTTCGAATGTGTAGCGATTCTTGATCAGCTGAAAACGCTCAATTTCTTGTCTGAAGAAGTCTATTCCGAAATTTATTCATTCGCATTTGAGATGACCAAAATGTTGTTTGGATTGGAAAAAAGTTTGAGGTAAAAACTCAGGAAGATAAGTGGAAGAATTAGTGGAAGTGTTAGTGTAAGTGTAAGAGTAAGTTTTAAGTTTGAAGTACTTGAAACCTGAAACTTACACTTACACTTTTTTTTGTAAGTCTGCCGGCGCACAGGCTTTCGCTAAAGACCAGGCCCAATGGGGAATCAATCCCCGAAAACTACTTTTATCCATTGAACTGATATTCCGGAGGCAGACTCTAATTCAACTCTTCCAAAATAAGTTCCGGAAACTAATTTATCCCTGTCAATTGTGATTGTGGATTGTTCCTTTTTGCATTCTTTTACCTTTCTCATCTGGGCATCGTACAAAATAAATCCAATTATATTTTCATTCCCTTTACATTCAATTACTGAATGATCTCTTACTGGATTTGGGAAAATGCGAACAGCGTAATCTTCCTTAACATTATTCAATCCCACAAGCACCAAAGTATACGGCTGAGAAACAACCAAACATCCATTGGAATCAGAATACGACACTGTATAATCGCCTGAACTGAGAGGAGTAATTGTATCCCCTGTAGCTCCCGGAATTAAAATACCATCAAGATACCATTCTTGTGCTCCACTATAAGAAGAAGTTAAAATGGGTGATTGATAGTTGAGGAATGGGGGAGTAGTTGGAGGAAAAAAACTGATATTAATCGTATCTGAAACATCACTGCATCCGAGAGAATCAATTGCAAGCACAGCAACCGATCCGGTTGAAGTGATCATCGTAAATGATGTAGTGTCACCGGTTGACCATTGATAAGTACTGGCTACACCGGCATTCAGAATCAAAGTGTCCTGATCGCAAACAGAAATGGAGCCGTTGGGTGTTACGCTAATATTAAAATTATCTCTGGAGATTATTTTTGTGCCTGGTACAGCTGGACAATTTCCATCAACAATTTCAAGAGTATAGGTTGCAGGGAAAGTTACTGCAAGGGAATCTGAAACAGCTCCGGGAATGATGTTCGAATTGTATGACCATGTATATTGCCAGTTGGGGTTTGTATTGACAGAAATGAGATACAAAGTATCACCGGGACACAAGATCTGAAGCGGACTTGTCATCAGACTCACTGCCGGAGGTTGCGGAGAAAATTGCGCAGTGTAAGCTGCCATCGCATCACAACCTGTCAAAGAATCCGTCAGGTAGAAAGAATACATACCATTTTGAGTAATGAATAGATTGTCAGCATTCGCGCCGGCAGAATCGATTCCATTTATCTTCCATTGATAGGCATAATGTCCTTGAAAATGGTTTCCAAACAATTGTAAGGTGTCGCCCAGGCAATATTCTAAAACAGCTGGTTG
>CAYMMN010000615.1:0-1677 GCA_964391495.1 uncultured Flavobacteriales bacterium
AGGATATAGGTAAGAAATTGCGATGGATTAAGTCCGATTTCCGCGGCCTGATGGAAAAAGAAAGAGGAAGGCATCATCCCGGAAGTGGTATTGGGATCATTCAGGAATACTTTTCCTTCATCGTTGATAAAACCGTCGATACGCGCATACACATTGAAGCCAAGAGAGAGAAACAATCGTTCACAATCTTTGCGGATATTCTGAATGTGTTCGTAAGGAAGATTGATGGGAGTAATTTTGCGCGACAGTCCTGGCAGATATTTGGAGCGGTAGTCAAACAGTTCTTTTCCCTTGCGGATTTCAGTAAGAGGTAAAGCAACAGGTAATCCGTCTTCATTGCGGATGACGATGCAGGAAAATTCTTTTCCTTCGATAAATCCTTCTATGATGATTTCGCTTTCCGCATCCAGACTTTGGATTTCAAGCTCATTCATTCCGTTGCCGAAAAGAGAATTTATTTTTTCGAGTAAATGTTCGGGATGATAAATAGTATCACTGCCTGCAGGAGTTGTGACAAGTACAGGAATTCCGATTCCTTCGCGAATGTCCGTGAGTGTCCGAATGAAATCAACCTGTTTTGCATCGTTTAATTTTTTCCAGTCAGTAAGAGATATTTTTCGGATGAAAAAAGACTGATCAATGGCTTGCGCTAATTTCTCCGCATTGTCTTCCATGAGGATGCTTACACCGATTGAAGAGCCCTGGTTTGCGGATTTTACTACGCAGGGGAAACCAATTTCTTCCCTGACTTTTTGATAAATAGCATCCTTGATTTTCTTTCCGGTCCATTCGGATCGGTTGAGTGTGAAAAAAGCAGGACTGTTGAAGCCGGCTTCTTTCATCAGGTGTTTTTGTGTGGCTTTATTGATGCCGATGGAAGACGAAAATATTCCGGAACCGGAGTAAGGTATACCATAGTATTCCAGTAAACCCTGGATTCTGCCATCTTCACCATAAGGGCCATGCAAACAAAGAAAAGCGAAGTCGATAATTTCAGAAAGCTTGTCGGCCGCGATTCGTTTGCCAAGTAGAGATGTTAATTTTTCCTGTTCCGCTGAATTCAGATTGCCAAGACTTTCAGCGTAAACCTGAAAATCGTGTGCAGAAGCCGGCAGGTGATCCACAGGAGGATAGAAGTCGCGAATACTTCCTTTGTAAATATACTCCCAGTTCAGCTGGATAAAATTTCCGAAACTATCGACAAAGAGAGGAACAGCCTCAAAAAGGGATTTGTTGAGGTTGTCATATACTGTGCGGCCTCCTGCAAAAGAAATTTCACGTTCTCTTGAGAAGCCTCCAAATACAATTCCGACTTTTAATTTCATGAATGATCCCGGTCTATGCTCCGGATTGACAAAGTTAATAAAAGTCGGGGTGAAGGTTTTCACCGACACCCCGACTTTTCACGTTCACGTGTTCAAAAGTATCAGTTGACAGTCATGCCCAGATTGTACATGAGGAAGGAGAAGATATCGGTTTGTTCCTCGATTTGTTTGGAGATGGGTTTGCTGGATCCCAGCACCGTTGTTCCTGCATGTCCCGCGTTTACATCAATACGAATAAGAACGGGATTGCTGCCTTTATATTTTTCCTGAAGGGTAGAAATAAATTTGAACGAATGCGCCGGAACCACACGGTCGTCGTGATCACCGGTAGTAACCAGTGTAGCCGGATAAT
>CAYMMN010000616.1:0-1670 GCA_964391495.1 uncultured Flavobacteriales bacterium
TCATAAATCAGAAACGGCGCTTCCAAAAACCGAGTCTCGTCCACAGAATCCACGTTCCGTAATAAATACCGACACAAAAAAGAACCCTGTCGTGATTCATTCAGAAACCCAGACTGTGAATTCAAATGCGCAGACGCGTCCGTCGAAAAAGAATACACAAATAAAACCGCAAGAATCCAATCAAGGTCAGATAAAGAATAACACTATCGGTTCATTTCCAAAAGAACAAGCGCAAACTCGTCCTGCCACACCAGGTCGTAAACCGATAGCAATTCAAAACGAGAGTGCACCAAAGTCAGTCGGCAAACCCGCTCCCGTAATGATGAATAAGCACCAGATAAAATCAGCCCCTGGAAATGCAATGGACAATAAGAGTGGCGGAAAAAGAAGCAAGTAATCACAGATTAAATTTGAAAAGGTTTCCTCGAAAGGGGAAACCTTTTTTTATGCACCCCTTATTCTTGTAACTTCTTTCAGATTTCAATCGGTTCAGCATCGTTCATCGGCTTGATTACTATTTTGTATCTTCGCCATTCAACATTTTGACGGATATGAAACTGAAGCTACATTATTTCCTGCTATTCATAATTGTATTTGCTGCCTGTAAATCTTCAACACAAAGAACCGTACCTGTTGTTGGCTTTTTGGATTTACTCCAGGACGAAACCCTTGAACAGGCTAAAAAAGGTTTTTTTGTAGCCTTGAAAGACAGTGGGTTTGACCCAATGCAAAAGACATTGGAAGTTGTATATCGAAATGCACAGAATGATCAACCAACATTATTGCAAGCCTGTGATTATCTGATTTCACAAAAAGTAGATTTGATTGCTACCAATCCGACTCTATCAACCATCACCGCCATTCAAAAAACAAAAACGATTCCTGTTTTCATGATGGTCTCTCCCCGTCCGGATCTTGCAGGACTGACGGACAATGAAGGTCATGCTCCCCTGAATCTTTTTGGTACTTACGAAACACTCGACTACATCGATACAGCGATGATGCTGGTTAAATCCGTATTACCCTCCGCAAAACGCATAGGAACAATTTACAACCAGTCGGAGCCACAATCGGTTGATGCATTGAAACGAATTGAGAACACTTGTAGTGCACTCGGATTTGAGCTGGTGAAACTTCCTGTGAACAATTCAAATGAAACACAGTTGGTAGTCGCCTCACTTTTAAATAAAAAGATTGATGTGTTCTTTGCTTTGCCTGACAATACAGTATTCTCCTCCATGGAAATTATTGTAAAGAGTTGCGACGACGCGCATGTTCCTGTTTTTACGAGCGAGGAAGGTCTTGTTAAACGTGGCGCAGTGGCTGCGTTTGGAGCGGATATGTATCAGTGGGGTTATCAAACCGGTCAGCAAGCTGCTATCGCTTTGAAAAAAAAATCATACCTGGGCTTACAACCTCAAATTGTGATTTCACGTCGCAGAGTTTTCAATGCCTTAAAAGCGAAAAGTTTCAATATCGCATTTGATTCTACATACACTGCCGTGAATTAATACACTAATCAAAGCATTGAGAATTCGTTCGCATGATGAACCTGTATTTATCCGCTGTGATTTTGGGGTTGGGATTCGCGTCGCTCGCGCTGGGAATTTATATTTCCATGCGCATCTTCAACATCCCGGATATTACAACGGATGGTAGTTTCACACTCG
>CAYMMN010000617.1:0-1660 GCA_964391495.1 uncultured Flavobacteriales bacterium
GTCTGCAATTTGCACGAAATTATAGATGCCGCAGTTTCGATTTTGCTGTAAAATCAAGCATTCATGGGTTTATATTCCATTTTCTTGGAAGAAGTCAATTATTTTTTTAGCTTTACTTTATCAACAAAAGGGAACTTAACTTAATTACTTCATTTCAGTAAACACGATTACAAACGGAATTAACAGTACACCAAACCCTTTAATTATTTAGTCATTTCAGGACTATATCTGTATTCTGCGATTCAGATAAGGGGATTGGTATTATTTGTCCGGTTGCTGCGATGATGGCGCTGTTCGCCATCAGAATGGCTGTCTTCACGTGTTTCTGTAAAGATTTCACTGAATTAAGTTTCCTTTCGGGGGCTGTCGGGTTAATTTGCACCTACAGCGACTAATTCGGTGAAGATGAAAAAGAGCAATAATTTTGGGTCAAAATGGATGTACCGGTTCCGGGGAGCGGCAAGCTATTCGGGGTCGGGAGCCATTGCTTCAAATTATTCTCCCGCTAAGCCTGTCAGAAGAAAATTCGTTCCAAAACCGCATCTCGAAAAGATCGGTGGAATGCAAAAAGATGTACGGGCATTCATCAGCCAGTATTGTGATTTGTCAGCTTCCGCCAGCACTATTTTACGTACCTCCATATCGGAGAGCATTCTTCAGTTACCGAAAACTTACGAAACGATAGTCAATCAGAAGCGGGTAAATGATATAAAAGAAATTAATCATTTCTTTTATTCAGTAAACCTGCACCTGCCGATGGGTGGAAAATTTGTCGGTTGTGTGGAAACAAAATACTTGCGTCGTCAACGCATCATGAAAAAGTTTCCACCTGTATTGAACAGCATTTATTATGTACTTGATTTTATTCTCAAACGTGTATTTCCGAAATTGCCTGTAACACGTTCGATTTATTACTGGCTTACCGGTGGACGGAATAAAGTGATGTCACGCACGGAAACCCTCGGTAGATTATATGCTGCCGGATTTGAGATTGTAGAAAAGAAATTTATCGGAAGCAATCTGTACTTCGTGGCATGTAAAGTGAAAAAACCCTTGTTCAATCATGAACGTCATTATGGTCCGATTTTTAAAATGCGCAGGCATGGCAAAAACGGTAAGGTGATTTATGTTTATAAGATGCGGACCATGCATGCATATTCTGAATACATCCAGGCTTATGTATATGAAAAAAATAAGCTGGCCGACGGCGGTAAACTGAAAGATGATTTCCGTGTTTCTACTCTTGGAAAGATTTTCAGAAAATACTGGATTGATGAATTGCCAATGATCTGGAACCTCCTGCGTGGTGATTTGAAAATTGTCGGAGTGAGACCTTTGAGCGCGCATTATCTTAGTCTGTATTCTGAAGAATTAAAACAGAAGCGTGCCGGACACAAACCTGGCCTGATCCCTCCATTCTATGTAGACCTTCCAAAGACACTCGAAGAAATTCAGGAGTCGGAAATGAGATATCTCACATCCTACGAACGTCATCCGTTTTTTACTGATTTCAAATATTTCTTCGCTGCTTTTTACAATATACTTATCAAGAAGGCGAGAAGTAAGTGAGTGGATTTTAGATTTTGAATTTTGGATTTTAGATTTTAGATTTTAGATTTTTGATTTTTGCCTTTTGCCTTTTGATAAGTATATTATAAAA
>CAYMMN010000618.1:0-1649 GCA_964391495.1 uncultured Flavobacteriales bacterium
AAATCAAAGGTACGGTTTTCATTTTTTTAGTCTTCCACTGTTTAAAACTTTGGGATTTTCAACAAACAAAAGACAAAAAAAAAAGGATAAAACGTTCGTTTTATCCTTTTTTGATATGTTCATAAGGAACATTATTCTCCTTTTTCTTTATCGTCAGACTTCTTTTTGCGGGCAGCCGGCTTTTTTGGAGCAGCTTCACCTTTATCAGCCTTAGCAGTCGTTTTCTTTTCTGCTTTTGCTTTTGGTTCAGCTGCTGTTTCTTCGCCCTCTGCAGCTTTCTTCTTACCACCACGACGTGTTGTCTTAGCAGCCTTCTTAGCCGGAGCTTCTTTACCTGCAGATCCACCACCCATGAGCGTATTGAAGTCAACAAGTTCCATCATACACACTTCAGCGTTATCGCCCGGACGATTGCCCATCTTAATGATTCGTGTGTATCCACCCGGACGATCCCCTACTCTTGGACCAACTTCGCGAAACAATTCAACAACCGCTTCTTTGTTTTGCAGGTAGCTGAACACCATACGACGAGAATGAGTACTGTCATCCTTTGAACGTGTGATGATAGGCTCTACATATTTCCGCAGTGCTTTTGCTTTTGCAAGAGTAGTATTGATACGCTTGTGCAAAATCAGGGATGAAGCCATGTTGGATAGAAGAGCCTGGCGGTGGCTGTATGTTCTTCCGAGGTGATTAATTTTCTTACCGTGTCTCATTTGATTAATTCGCTTGTACCGGACCTGTTGTCATTTTCTTTCTTTACAGTTCGCCGGGGTTTTATTGAATCCTTCTAATTATTTTTTATCGAGGTATTTCGACACATTCATTCCGAATGTCAGGTTTTTCGAACGTACCAACTCTTCAAGTTCAGTCAGGGATTTCTTTCCGAAGTTACGGAACTTCAACAGGTCAGCCTTGTTGTAAGAAACCAGGTCACCGAGTGTTTCCACATCCGCAGCTTTTAGACAGTTCAACGCGCGAACAGAAAGATCCATATCCACGAGTTTAGTGTTCAGCAACTGACGCATGTGAAGTGTATTTTCATCCAGTTCTTCAGTCGGAGTTTTCTCTTTCGTTTCAAGAGTGATCTTCTCATCTGAGAACAGCATGAAATGGTGAATCAGAATTTCAGCAGCTTCTTTCAAAGCTTCTTTCGGATGAATTGATCCGTCACTGGAAATTTCCATCACCAGTTTCTCATAGTCTGTCTTCTGCTCCACACGGTAATTCTCAACAGAATATTTCACGTTGCGAATGGGTGTGAAAATAGAATCAACAGCAATGGTACCAATAGGTGCACTATTCGATTTGTTCTCTTCAGAAGGAACATATCCGCGACCTTTATCAATGTGAATATCGAGTGACAATTTCACGGAAGGCTCCATGTTGCAAATCACCAGATCAGGATTCAACACCTGGAATGCGGTAGTAAATTTGCTGATATCACCTGCAGTAAATTGTGTTTTACCGCTAACGTTAACTGTTACTTTTTCAGAATCAGTACCCTGTATCTGCTGCTTGAAACGAACTTGTTTCAGGTTCAGAATGATCTCGGTTACATCTTCTGCAACACCTTTGATTGTGGAAAATTCGTGATCCACACTTGCAATCTTTACAGAAGTAATCGCGTGTCCTTCCAAAGAAGAAAG
>CAYMMN010000619.1:0-1649 GCA_964391495.1 uncultured Flavobacteriales bacterium
TTAAAATTTCATTTGCAAGATAGACAAATGCTATGTCATAACAAACAGACCCGGCAACATCTGCTTTTGAAAGCTCTTCAGAGGTAATGTTTGCGTTATTTTCCTGGGTAACAATCAGACTAATCTCGTGTCCTCTTTTTTTGGCAAGCGCTTCAATTGCTTTGCCCATCTTTCCGTGGCCTATGAGAATAATTTTCATTTCCGATTATTTGATATTAAGGGTAAATTTTATTCCAGCCATCGGTTCGCCGAATGGATTCGTTTCCAAACAAGGTCCTGTTTTTAAACTAAGGTTTTCGCTTACATCAAAATCCAGTAATTGAGCATCAACATAAGCGTCGATGACATTCATTGTATAGAGCACTCCTGAGAGGATATAACACAGATCTCTGTTTCTCCTATAGTAATCCTTCCGAACTTTTAGGTCATCATTGGAGTATCGAGGGTAATCATCAATTGTGATTGGGTCACTGTCGTTCCTGTATAAATAGGCAGTTTTGAACTTGTGATAATATCCATTATTGAAATCAATAAAATAGACTAGTGTTCCAAACCCTGCATAAATCACAGGTATTTTCCAGTATTTTTTATTGATAGCCTGACCAAGTCCGGGAAGTACTGCAGAAGAAAGAGCAGTACGATTTGCTCTCTTTTTAGACTTTAAAGAAAGGGAATCCGGTTCCGATGCACTTACAGTGCCTGGATTCATTAAATAAAAAACAACAAGTGAGAAAAAGACACATACGCCCTTACTAAAAAAGTGTCGGCGTTGTGGTGATGTCATTTTTTACTTTCAGGATTTTGGGATAAAACAAAACTGATTCCGGAAATTTTTGATTCAGATGTTACAGGTAGAATCAGAGAGCAGCTTAATAATTAAGCAATTCAAGAATCCGGTTCAGATCACTGTCATTTTCAAAAGGGATCTGAATCTTTCCGCTGCCATTTTGAGCACGCTGCAACTGTATCTTTGCTCCAAAATGACTCGAAAGAATATTCTGAATTTTCGTAAACTCAAAGGATAACTGATTCTTCTGTTGAATTTCCTTCTTTCGAATAGTGAATTTATTTCCACGTTCCCTGGCCAGATTTTCAACATCACGTACACTCAATTGTTTTTCAATGATCTCATGATAGAGTGCAAGCTGACGATCGATATTTTCAACGCCAAGAATTGCTCTTGCATGTCCCATACTCAGACGACCATCACGAATGGATGCCTGGATCTCAGGTGGCAGTCTCAATAAACGGAGAAAGTTGGTGACTGTACTTCTGTTTTTACCGACACGCGTACTAAGTTCTTCCTGTGTCAGCGAACATTCTTCCAGCAATCGTTTGTAACTGATGGCGACTTCAAGTGCATTGAGATCCTGTCTTTGGATATTTTCAACCAAAGCCATTTCCAGCATTCCCTGATCATTTGCGACACGGATATAGGCTGGAATCGTTGTAAGACCGGCAAGTTTGGACGCCTTAAAACGACGTTCACCGGAAATGATCTGATATTTATCGTAACCAAGTTTACGAACAGTAATAGGTTGAATGATGCCCTGTTCCTTTATTGATTTCGCAAGTTCCTTTAATGAATCTTCATCAAAATGAGTGCGTGGTTGGAACGGGTTGGTATCAATTTTATTCACCGGGATATT
>CAYMMN010000620.1:0-1630 GCA_964391495.1 uncultured Flavobacteriales bacterium
CTTATTTGACACAAAGCAGTTGACAAGTTCTTTGAACTGTATGTCAGCTGCTTTTTATTCATTATGTATCTTTCAATTGCTTAACATTTCCCCGGCAAAACAGCATGAGACTTGGTGTTGATATTATGGGTGGTGATTTTGCACCGGAGCAAACGCTTCTCGGAGCAATTCAGGCCTGGAAAGAACTTCCTTCCGAAGTAAAACTTGTACTCATCGGCGATCGTTCGGCGATGTTACCGATTTTGGAACGGGAACAAGTTCCTGCCGATGTTTTTGAAATTGTACACACTACGGAAGTCATTGCCATGTCGGATCATCCGACCAAAGCGTTTCAGCAAAAACAAAATTCCAGTATTACTGTTGGCTTTCATCTCCTGAAGGAAGGAAAGATAGATTCTTTCGCCTCCGCCGGAAATACCGGAGCCATGTTGGTGGGATCGATGTTTACAGTAAAAGCAATCCCGGGAATTCTTCGTCCTGCCATCGCTTCCCTCCTTCCAAAAGAAAATGGTGGCTGGGGTCTCATTCTGGATGTGGGTGTGAATGCCGATTGCAAACCGGAAGTGTTACAACAATTTGCATTGCTGGGTTCAATTTACGCTCAGAACATTCTTCATATCGCCTCCCCTTCTGTTGGCCTGATGAGTATTGGTGAAGAAGAAGAAAAGGGAAATTTGTTGGTGAAAGAAACGCATCAGCTCATTAAAGAAATGAAAGAAATCCGTTTTGTCGGAAATGTAGAAGGAAGAGATTTGTTTAATGACAAAGCGGATGTAGTTGTGTGTGATGGTTTCACAGGTAATGTAATTTTAAAAGAAGCCGAGTCATTTTATTCCATGATCAAGAAACGCGGAATTAAAGACGCGTACTTTGATCGTTTTGATTACGAAGATTACGGTGGAACACCTGTTCTGGGTGTCAATGGCAGCGTGATTATCGCTCACGGAATCAGCAAAGCGAAAGCCATTAAAAACATGATTGTTCTTTCACGTGATGTGGTTGAAGCGAAATTGTCTTCCAAGATTGCCGCTGCTTTTTCGAAAGAAACCGTTTCCTGAATATTTATTCAGAATAAAATCCCAAAAAACATTTTCGATTGATTACCGTGTTTTGAAAACACGGTAAGTTGCGTGTTTTCCAAGGTTGCTGATTTCAAGCAGATATATTCCTGCAGCAAGTTCATCCAGCTCAAAATCGAATGTCCCGGATCCATTCACAGTTTTTATTAACTGAATTTTCCCTGTGTAATCGTAGAGCTTACACGAAATGTCACCGGTTATATTCTCTGATAAAGAAATTCTGATTGCACCTGTTGTAGGATTTGGAGAAATCACTGCCTGTAAAGGAGAAAGAGTCGCTTCAATACCCGAGACAAAATATTCATACGCGCCAATGTCGGGCGTAGCCGGATCTCTTGGATTCCCGTCGATATCCATAGTCACCCACGCGATGGGTGTTCCCTGATTATTCAAAGCAGGATTCGTGGGCAATAAGAATGTCGGAGATGTAAAAAGTGGTTCAATGGAAACACTGTTTGCATCCTGAGAACTTGCACTTTGCCAGTCTGCGAGTGTCGGATAAACGGTCGGGTTTGTTGTGCCTTTCACCGCTACATTCCCGGAAGGAACCC
>CAYMMN010000621.1:0-1622 GCA_964391495.1 uncultured Flavobacteriales bacterium
CTTTGATCTGCGATCACAGAGTAGTGGATGCTGTAGCCGAGTCTGAGTTTTTAAGAACCTTTAAAGGACTGATGGAGAACCCTGTTATCCTGCTTGGTGAATCGTCTATTTAAAATAAATAAAAGTCATAAAAAGAAAAGGCCGGAATTACCGGCCTTTTCTTTTTATGATACAAAATGAATGTCAATGTGTGTAATTTATTTTGAGCGTAAAATTATTTTCTCCGGAGATACCTTGCAGCAGGTAGACTCCATTTGAGCAACCTGACAAGGATATTTTTTCTGTCTCACCGGGGAATATGTTGAGGGTCACACTTTGTATTTTTTTTCCTGCAATATCATAAAGTGTAATTTCTCCGGAAAATGATTTTGAACTTTTTAGATACAATGATTCTCCTTTAATAAAACCATAAACTTTATCCTGAGAATCGGTGACATTGGTAATTGCCGCTGTATTGTCAGGGCCATAAACAACAATCTCTTCAGTCTGAAAAGTATTGCCCTGATACGCTGCAGCAAACCCATTACCATTTTGATCAATGATCAGTTGTCCGTTATAAATATCCTGTGTGCTCAAAAGTGTTACAGCACTCCAGCCGGAATTTTCATCAGAATAGATCAGATTACCGGTATAAAAATTTCCGCTTACTTCATTCAAAACACAAGCAGCGGTATTGTTTGAAATGAATAAGCTTCCTACCTCAGCACTGAAACCATTTGCTACATCCACTGCGTTCCCGAATGAGATTGCACCTGATATTTTTTCCATGTAATAGGCATGCACGGGAAATCCAAAGCCATCGTTACCGGAAACAAGTAGGTGTACTGTTGAATCCGGAGTAACCACCATACTCGAAGAAAGATCTTCCGCATTTGGAGAACTTGGGAAATCAAAATTCCAGTTTGATCCTCCGAGACTGTCGTTATACGCATGAAGAATCCGGTAAGTGCCAAAATTTCCACCACGATATACAATGTGCGCAACACCACCCGGTTGGATTGCGATTTGCGGAGCTGCACCACTACCGAATGGTCCCAGCTGACTATTCACCAATGTTTGAATATTCCAGTTGCCATTCCGGTTGTTTGCGTAATTTATTTTGTAGGTACCTGCAGGATCTTCCAGTATCCAGGCAAGGTGAACAAAACCATTCTCGTCCAAAGCGATGGATGGACTGAAATCATTCGTAAGGTTGTTGGTCACCTGTTCGCGGGTCCAGCTTGTTCCGGTTTTGTGATAGAGAATGATTTCATTAACGGAATCTTCTGTACAGGCGATATAAGGAATTCCATCCTGACCGGTAACTGCCAGTGTTGGTTCCGCGCTCGGTCCGATGCTGACAGTATCTTCAACAGACCAGGAACCATTTACCGGATGATTGAAATATAAAACCATCCAACCTGCACCATTTTCCCGAACAGAAATCAAATGAAGGTTGTTTCCGGCGTCGATTGCAAATGACTGTCGGGAAATTTCATCACGTTCAGCATTGTGTGTCAGAGTGTCCATTCGTGCACCTGTCCATTGAGCTGAACAAATAGTGGCAAAAAGTAATAATGCGGGGAGAAAACTTTTTTTCATGGCGTTGATTTAGGGGTATATCAAAGTTATAAAAAAAAATA
>CAYMMN010000622.1:0-1620 GCA_964391495.1 uncultured Flavobacteriales bacterium
CTCTCTATTTGAAACTGGTAGTAGCTGTTTTCGTTTTGTTTGTGGTTAGTATTCCAAATTTGAAACGGGCGAATGATTGAATTCAAAAACATAAGTAAAACCTTTGGCTCCGGAACAGTCCATGAGATCAAAGCTTTGCAACCACTTTCTCTGGAATTGAAAGATGGCGAGTTTGCAGTTTTGATCGGATCGAATGGTTCAGGAAAGTCTACTTTGTTCAATCTTCTTGCAGGATCGGTCAGGACAGATACGGGTACTATTTTGATAAACGGGAAGGATATCACGCATTTGCCGGATCACAAACGAAGCAGGTACATCAGTCGGGTTTTTCAAAACCCATTATCCGGAACAGCATCTGAACTAAGCATTCTTGAAAACTTCAGATTGGCATCTTTACGCACCCAAAAAAAAGGATTGATCATTGGCAGTAACAGGTTATTTAAGAAAATCGTACTGGAACAGGTTGCAAGCCTGAATCTTGGTCTTGAAGATAAAATAGACCAGGCAATGGGAACCTTATCCGGAGGTCAAAGACAAGCCCTTACATTGCTCATGGCAACAATGGACAGGACTGATATTTTGCTCATGGACGAACCCACCGCAGCTCTTGACCCGGGGACCTCTGCTTTATTGATGGAACTCGCCTCAAAAATTGCTCATGAAAAAGGCCTGACCACCCTCCTGATTACTCATCAGGTAAAAGAAGTGTTAAAGTATGGAGACAGGCTAATTCAGCTCAAATCAGGCAAAATTCTACGGGATTTGAATAGTTCTCAAAAAGGACAGCTTCAATTCAATGAGGTTCTGAGTTGGTTCAGTGAGTGATTTTTTCTAAATTCGTTGCCCCTGCCGGTTTCTAAATTGATAACTGACATGGCATATCAAAAATCAATCTCTGGATCCGTTAAATCAGCATACTGGATTTCATTGAAATCTTGAGTATTTTTGCAAATAATCTTCGCCAAAATCCGTTAAATACCTTCCCCGAACAGACCCATATGAATCGACTTTTCTTAATGCTAGTTCTCTGTTTTAACAGTATGATTCTGTTTGGTCAAATGCCCTCCGATCCTGCAACGTGGACATTTACGATTGAGAACAAAACAAAAGAATCCGCTACCCTTGTCTTTGATGTAACATTTGAAAAAGGATGGCACATGTATTCTCAATTCACCTCTGACGGAGGTCCTTTACCTGCATTATTTACCCTGGATTCTTCTACATGTTATAAAAGAATTGACGGCGTAACCGAGCCTGAGCCGGTAGCTGAATTTGACTCCTTGTTTGGCGTGAGTGTGAAATATTTTATCGAAAAAGCCACTTTCAGACAAAAAGTTAAGTTGAATGAAAATTCCTGTAAAATAAAGGGCAAAATTGAATACCAGGCATGTAAGGAAGCATGTATCTTCTATTCAAAAGAATTTGTGTTCAATATTGAATAAAGCGAGAGCTCCGGAAAAGAATAATTCCTTTTTTAAGGAATATGAGTTAAACTGCGAATAATTTAAATTACAATTACAAGGCTCCGATCAGTCCGATGAAAAAACTGTTCACTTTTCTTTTTGTAATGCTGTGGATGACACAGGCATTCGGGCAAATGGTGCATCCGGTGAAATGGTC
>CAYMMN010000623.1:0-1617 GCA_964391495.1 uncultured Flavobacteriales bacterium
CATTTTCGAATGCGAAAAAGTAAAAGTAGTGATGATTCACATTGGCGGATATCCGGGCGCATTTGTTCCAAAAGCCAGACAAAAAATTGAATCCCTCAAGCCCGACATTTTTATCTGCGGTCATTCACATATTCTGAAAGTGATTCCCGATCCAAAACACAAGCTGCTACACATGAATCCCGGCGCTGCCGGAAAACACGGTTTTCATAAAATCAGAACGCTTCTGAAGTTTTCGATTGACAAGGGTAAGATTCAAAATCTCGAAGCCGTGGAATTAGGTCTCCGCGGGTCAATTGATGCTTAACGCAGGCGGTCGGCTGAACGCACCAATTCATCATCTTTCCGGATGTAGAAGTTAGCCAGAAAGAGAAAAAGAATATCAAAGAAAGGAAGATAGGCACCGTAACGAAAATGAATCTGTTGGTTCATTCCGGATGACAATGTATCAGCAGCAAAATACAATAGCACCATCAATACGCAGGTCAGCAGAATGTTCAGGCGACAAACCCTCATTTGCAGGGAGCGGTTTTTATACAGGAAAATTCCAAGAAGAGAGAACGCGGCAATGGCTCCATTGAGAATCATGAGCAAGGTATTGTTAGCGATGGTGAGATCTTTTACAGGCCCCGTAGCGCCTGAATCAACAGAAGCCCCGGCTAATTCAGAAAAGCCATAAACCGGCAAAAAATAAAGAAGTACCGACAGAATGATTACGCCTAATAAGAACAGGCTCTGGATGCGTTGGATCATATGATTGCTAAAATGTTGCGCAAATAACGGGCTTTTTAATGAATACAAAAACCGGTAAACCGGTAAATCCTGGCAGTATTGTTAAAGAAAATGTTAGTTTTTTTTCAAAATAATCTTGTATACATAAATAAAAAGGTCTATACTTGTCGTGAAATTCTCCTCCGATCCGGATTTTTTAATTATCCGTTCTGGTATTTTCCCCTCAAATTTACGGTCTAATTCTTATCAGTTAAAGTTTCAATTATCCTAGTGATCTTCTGCGTTTTTTCAGAAATCCGTTAGCCTTACAGAA
This sequence comes from uncultured Flavobacteriales bacterium, assembly GCA_964391495.1. Lineage (GTDB taxonomy): Bacteria > Bacteroidota > Bacteroidia > AKYH767-A > 2013-40CM-41-45 > JADKJP01. Next base: position 1,043 of record CAYMMN010000623.1, read on the forward strand.
TCTATAATGTCTTCCTGACATTTCCAACAAACATCCCTTTTCATGTACGACATTCTCGAATTGAATGACAAACTCGTCAATGAGTTAAAAGAAATTGCCCGTTTGATGAACATCCCGAATTACGATGAACTTCGTAAGCAGGAACTCATCTACAAAATCCTGGACCAACAGGCTTTGAACCCTACTGCAAGTAATTCCATTAAGGATGCTCTGGGCGGAAAATTTGGTAAAACCGAAAAAGTTGAGGTAAAAGAACACAAGGAACCAAGAGCTGCACGTGAACCTCGGGAACACAAAGAACCGAAAGAACCGAAGGAGCACAAAGAGCATAAGGAGCATAAAGAACCCAAGGAACATAAAGAACCACGGGAACATAAAGAGGCTAAAGAAGCCAAAGCTGCTCCGGTTGTAACAAACACTGAATCCGACGATGCGAACGGCCGTCCAAAAAGAAAACGTGTTAGTCCGATCACCGGTGAAACAACCATCGTAAAATCAGCACCCGTTCAACTTGAACCCAGCGTAAAAATTCCTCCAACCCGTCAGGAGCCGGCACCACCGCCTCCACCGCCAGT
>CAYMMN010000624.1:0-1612 GCA_964391495.1 uncultured Flavobacteriales bacterium
TTCTATTGTGTATTGCCATATTTTCTAACAAGCAATTACTTGCCAAAGAATGTTTGACTTATATTTCAAAATTGATTGAAAGCGATGATAATTATGAAATAAAAAAATCAAAGTATTACTATTTAGGACTTAACTGCAATTTTTTATTTGGTCATTCGCTTTTAGGTAATACATTTTCCGACTTCCCCGACGAAAAATGGAAGTTTTATCATCGTGTATTTAGTATTCAGTTGTTGATTGAATCTGAAAAATATGAATTGGCAGATGCACAGATTGAAAATAACAGGAAGTATATTGAAAGAATGAAAAAGTCGGATGTCCTGGATTCTCGACAGGAATTGATCGGAAAAGTTCTGATCGAACTTAGCAGGAAAAGTTATGATTTTAAAAAGGTATCCAAATCAAAGCATAAGGAACTCACCTTATTGGATTCTGTTGAACCTGAATATCGTTGGCAGATCATGAGTCCTGAGTTCATTGTTTTCCAGGAATGGTTTAAAGCTCAGTTAAACCATGAAAAGTATGACCACGGGAAAGTCATGGAGAGAATGAAGGCAAAAATATCTCCAGTTGTTCAAAAACCCTTAGTAACTTTGAAGCCTGATGACGGTAGTAAATACAATAGAAGAGTTCCTTCAGGAGCAAAGAGAAAAAAACTGGCTACTGCTTGATGTAAGGAGCCAATCGGAATTTTCACAGGGACATATTCCAGGAGCAGTGAATCTGCCATTACTAAATGATGAACACAGAAGAATCGTAGGTACAACTTATAAGCAAAAAGGCAGAGAGGAAGCTGTTCAGGCCGGATTCGATCTTGTTGGTCCGTCCTTTGGTGATTTTGTCAGACAGGTAAAAAGCCTCAGTAAATCAAAAACGATTTATCTTTATTGCTGGAGAGGTGGAATGCGTTCCGGGATTATGTCATGGATTCTGAATATGGCAGGTTTCCAGGTTCATGTTTTAAAAGGTGGATACAAGACATTTAGAAATTGGGCTTTGGTTCAATTCTCCAAACCCAGGAAGACTATTGTATTGGGAGGAGCTACGGGTTCCGGTAAAACGGAACTTTTGAATTGGTTGAAAAAGAATGGTCAGCAGGTAATTGACCTGGAAGGTTTGGCTAATCATAAAGGTTCTTCATTCGGAGCTTTGGGCCAGGCATCCCAACCAACCTATGAGCAATTTGAAAATTATCTCGCATTGCAGTGGAATTATGCTGATCCGGATGCTGTTATATGGCTGGAAAATGAAAGTCATGCGATTGGAAGAGTCAAAATTCCGGATGCTCTTTTTGATATTATTTTAACTTCTCCCTTAATAGAAGTAAAAGTTCCAAAAGAAATCAGAGCCGTCAGAATACTAAAAGAATATGGCCATTTTCCACCGGTTGCGTTGGCTGAATGTACTGCCCGCCTGCAAAAAAGATTGGGCGGATTAAGAACCCAGCAGGCTTTAGCTGCTCTTGAGGAGAAAAATTTTGATGTTTGGGTAGATATTCTTCTTGACTATTACGATAAAACCTATGCACACGGAAATGAAGATCGTAAAAATGCTGTCATTCGTAGCATAGCACTTTTGCCAGATGAATCACATGAGGAATTTGCGAAAAGAA
>CAYMMN010000625.1:0-1607 GCA_964391495.1 uncultured Flavobacteriales bacterium
AATGAATCCTATCAACTATTTCGCAATTCACTCATGAAAAGCCGAAAGGAAATTGACATCTGTAAGAATTGCTCAGAAGGCACCAGGGTTTGGGCGGAGTGATTGGATTTTAGATTTTGGATTTTAGATTTTAGTTGTTAGTTGTTAGTTGTTAGAGCTTAGTTGTTAGAGCTTAGTGCTTAGAGCTTAGTGGTTAGTGCTTAGTGATGGTGCTGAAGGTGGAATATAGGTTATTGCATTATAGATATTATAAATTAAAAATAAATTATCAATAAATGATAAATAGTTGTTAATTATTGAAATTTAGCAATCAATTCAGTCATAAATTGGACTAGTAAACACAACCCTCCAACAACCAACAACCAACAACAACACACTCACACTCAAACTCACACTCTCTCTTCTCCCCAAAATGCCTCTCTCCATTACCAAAATCCACACCTTCAAAGGCCACGAAGGCTCTGTCTATACACTTGAAAAAAGTACCTCGCCTGAATTGTTTTTCTCGGGGAGTAGTGACAGAATGGTAACTGAATGGAACATGATCAACGGAATGGCGCCAAAGGGGATTGTGAATGTTGGCTCTATCATATATGCGATACGTTATATTCCGGAGAGGCAACTGTTGCTGATCGGTGTTTCGGGTGGTGGAATGCACGTGGTGGATCTGGTGAAGAAACAGGAGATAAAATTTCTGGTGCATCATAAAAATGGAATTTTTGATATCGCTTATTCAGCGGTACATAACAGAGTGTACACTGCCAGCGGCGATGGCTCTATTGCTGTTTGGTCCCTGGATGACTTCAGTCTTTTGTACTCGATAGAGCTTTGCAAAGAAAAGGTGAGGAGTATCCAGCTGAAGCGGGATGGGACTGAGCTGGCAATTGCCTCAGGTGACGGCATGTTGCGGTTCTTTGATCCTCTGAGCATGGAATTGAAACTTGCGTTCAAGGCTCATGATTTATCTGCTAATACTGTGTACTACCATCCTGTTTCGGATATAATTATGAGCGGAGGAAGGGACGCGCATTTGAATATATGGGACGCCAGGTCTTATCAGTTGTTGGAATCCATCCCGGCGCATAACTATGCGATTTATGGTATTGCTTTTTCTCCCGACGGTAAAATGGCTGCAACAGCAAGCCGTGACAAGACCGTCAAAATCTGGGATGCATCCTCTTTTGAAATACTTGCCCGTATTGACAAAGACAAGTTTGACGGACATCTCAACAGCGTCAATAAAATCCTTTGGACAGAATACAACAACTATCTCGTTTCAGCAGGCGATGACAGAGCAGTGATGGTCTGGAAAGTTGAAGCGTGAAATCTTGGTAGTGAATGGTGAAGGGTAAATGGTAAAGAGCGAAATAATAAATATTTAATTAAAGAAAAATCTTTGTTTTTTTATTAAAAACGAATAAAAGCGACTTAAATCAAAAAAATTTATTGAAAATGTAACATTGAAACAAAAGTCGCCGTTAGACTATCTGTGTTTCATGTTAAGTTTTAAGTTAAGTAATTTGAATTGTTGATCAGGAAGCCCCGGACGAAACTCCGGGGTTTCTTGTTTTTAGGATAGATGATTAATTAAAAAAAAAATTAATCAT
>CAYMMN010000626.1:0-1595 GCA_964391495.1 uncultured Flavobacteriales bacterium
CTTTATCCATTCTGGCTTTGATGTATTCAAAGAACACTTTGTCTCCGGCTCTTGATTTCGCCAAAGCATCACGCATTTGCTGTGTCAACTGGTTTCCTGTAGATTCAAAATCCTGTGGATCTTTACCTTTTCCGGAAATAGACATTTTGAAAGTAGTGATACGGAAGAAGAGTTCGAAGTCGAAGCCTTCAAGTTGCGGAATCAATGTACCGGCCATCAACAGATTTTTATTGATTGGACCGCCCTTACTGTTTGAAATTGTAGCAACAGGATCAGGAACACGTTTAACACGATATTCGAAAGTTCCCATTGGCATTACTTTTCCTCCAATTTCTGCAGATACTTTAATCATCGATTTTCCTGCAGTAGTGACGTTTGCCATATAATGGCCTCCTCCCAGAGTTGGATTCGGACGAAGTGTACCACCTGCGCCTTCAATGCTCACTTTAACCTTGTCGTTGGATACACCCGGAACAGAAATGGACATCGGGTTATCCACACCGATATACAATACGTTCATTTTATCAGCGGATACAACAGAATTAGGTTTTTGAGCAACGTATGACTGACTGAATGGATAGTATTCATAAGTTCCGTCCGGTTTTTTCACACGGATCACACCGCCCCATTTCTTCTCACCTTCTGAACCCGGGCGATCGTTGTATTTCGCGTAACCACCTTCAACAGGAAGAGGTTTATCGCTACCACCACGCATTTGTTTTGCAACAGAATCGTACGTAGCACCGATGAATACCTCTGGAGCCATTGTAGAAGAAGTAGCAGACAAGAATACATCCGCCTGATAGTCTGAACCGATGGTCACAACAGTACTGTTGGCGATCACTTTCGCGTTCAACTTATCCAGTTTGATGATGTTTTTATCTACAGAAGCAAGCAACACATCAATGACCTGGGACTCGGCATTGCGTACGTCGCTTTGAATTTTTGTGAGCAGGGCAACTGTCGCTACAATCGGGTTGTGATAGAAACTGGCCATTTCCCATGTCCGTTTTCCGTCTTCCGGTTTTTTCGGGTCCGATGTATTTAACAGGATATCCAATTGCTTTTTAAATTCCTCTTCTGTTCCTTTTGGAACGTTTGCAAGAATCGTTTTCTTGAATGACTCAAGATCTTTTTTCAACTCGGATGCTTTCGCGCCTTGTCCGTCCTGGTTATCACCGACCATCACGTGTGTTGGTACATCGTAATCGTCTTTTCTTTCCATTTCAGGCAGTGCAGGAGTTGCTTCGCCCTTGTCAAGATGATCCGCTTCACGAATGAGCAGTTCTTTCAGATCATCAATTTTCTTTACAAGGTCATTCGCGCCTTTTTTAACGTTGTTCGCTCTGTCGTTAACGTCTTTGTATTTCGCGGCATCTACCGACATCGCCTGAGCGAAAGCAGCATAAGTATTCTGATTCTTTTTATCGATATTCTCTTTTGATAACTGGACACTCTCGTTGATCGTAACGAAGGCGTTAATTACCTCCTTCGTGACATTCAACGCCAGGAGGGCTGTCAACACGAGATACATCATGTTGATCATCTTCTGCCTGGGTGTCAATTTTCCACCTGCCATAGTTGATTAGTGTTTT
>CAYMMN010000627.1:0-1592 GCA_964391495.1 uncultured Flavobacteriales bacterium
GCTGGTGAAGTTTTGCGACTTCCTCCTGTTTACCTTCCAGAATCTGTAATTGATTCTTGAGGTTTGCCTGTAAGGTCTCGTATTCCTGCTGTTTACGGGTAGTCTGTTCTAATTTTTGAGCAAGTGTTGTTTCCTTTTGTTTGATTCTTGCTTCCGCGGCATTGATGTGTTTGTCTTTCTCAACAATTGACTTTTCGTGTTCTGATTTGAGTTGAAGAAATTTCTCTTTTGCCTCCAGAATTTTATTCTTCTTGATTACTTCCGCATCCGCTTCAGCGTCTTTTACAATTGATTTTGCTTTCTGTTCGGCCAGCTGCTCTTTGGTTTTCATTGTCTTATTGAGGACATACCTCGAAATAAGAAAACCAACCACCGCCGCTACAAGCCCTTCGATGACCAGAATTATTAATGTATTACTATCCATATTGAAATGATAATTTGTTTTGTTCTCCGGCAGCCCGGAGTACGTTGAATAATCAAGGGTAAGATTTGATTGCCTGTAAGCCCCTTTTCACAAACAGACAATAAAAAACCCGCACTAATTCCAGGACTTAGATAAACCCCTGAAGTCATGGGTGGAGCTGCCTGGCTTTTCTGGTTTCTGCTGTTCCAAAGGAAACCCACTTACGTGGGGTGCAGCCTGCCATAGATGCCATTGAGCGTTGTTGCTCCAATGGTTGAAATGTTGAGTTTATTTAAGTGAACCGGAACTAATGCGGGATATCCCGAAATAGTCTGAAACCCTGATTCATTTTACAGAATCGGGAGTTTCAAAATTTTCTTCAAAGAACGTTAGCCTTTACTGGGAATGATCTTCTTTGGCGAGATACTCGTCGATCAGCAAGGTCAGGTATTGAATATTTTCCTGGACTTCTTTTTGTTCGTCCTTATTTTCCTGTTTATGCTGACCCAAAGATTCACTTGCAAACTGCAATGCACACATGGCGAGGAGATCCTGTTTGTCCTTGACAGCATAATTTTCCTCGAAATCCTTGATGCGTTTATTGATATTCTCAGCTGCACTCATAACACGGTCGTGCTCTTCCCGGGTTATGCGCAGAGGGTAAGTGCGGTTGGCAATAGAAACTTTTATGGATAGATATTCTCCCATAAAGGGTGATTCACTTATTTATGTACATCCATCAATGAAATATTTTTATCTATTTCTCCGATGATATCGTTAATTCTACGTTTAATTTGGGCAATGTTCTGTTTTGTAGAAGTGCTTTCAACTTCCTTAAGATTTCTATACCCTTCTTCCAAACGACCGGCTTTAGCTTTTTGGTCTTCCAGTTCCAACAATAGCCTGCGATTGTCTGCCAACAACTCCAAATTCTGATTTTTGAGCTGCTCATGCAAAAGTATCATTTTTTGAATCCTGTTTTCGAGGGTCGTAAAATTTGTTTTGATGTCGACTTGCTCCTGCATGAGGTTCGCTTTTGTTGTGAGTAATATAAGGCACAAATAACCGAAAAATATCTGAATAATCACATAAATTATTAACAGGCAGTGTTCACAATATCAGGGGGATGTATTGGGGGATGAAAAGTGAATTAGAGGAAGCGGGAGTTATGAGTTATGAGTTATGAGTT
>CAYMMN010000628.1:0-1590 GCA_964391495.1 uncultured Flavobacteriales bacterium
GGTAAGCATCAGCTTATTATTGGTATTGAAAGGTCTGATGGAAGATGTAATGAAAGGATTCTCGTAGGCAAGCGTTCTGAAACTATTCTTTGAGAGGTTTCCGTCCACATTCGCGAAGACCGAAAGGATATGTTCAGCAATAGGAAGTGAGAAATCAACTCTTGGATACAGGTGAACATCGGAGCCAAGATTCTTTTCAATTTCCAGTCGGCCCCCCAACACAAGATGGATGTTTTCTTTATCAAAATTGAATGTAGGAGAAATACGTATGATGTTTCTATTGAGATTACTGTTCAATGAAAGGATCTCATACTCAGCATCCGTCTTTTTGAAATAATTGAACGAAGCATCTACACGGAGGTAAAAATTCTCCAATTGTTTGCCTGCATTAGCAACTGCAAGAAAATCGTTTTCTGTAACAGAGAACAAATCATTAAAAGTAGTGTAGCCGAAACGTACACCATAATCCAGATGACCTTTGTTCAGGTAATTGCTTGCCAAACCCGCATTGATATTGAATTCACTAAATCTTTGCTTGGTATTCTTCTTATCAATAATAGTGTCGGCTGACTTGTATCCATAATAGTGTACAACATTTCTGTCGTAACCAAGATCTCCACTAAAGGTCGCATTACTCAAAAAGTACTTTCCGGTCATCCCGGCTTTGTTCTGACTGAAATCCGCTTCTCCGGCATCTTTCAGACTAGGAGAACCAGAGAAGTGTCTTACCGCCAATCCCAATGCGCCTTTTTTCGAACGAAGAGAATTGATATATGCTTCACCGTTGTAAGTTGTGTAATTCCCAATTCCAAGCTTCACGAGGTTGCGATACAATTTAGCAAGTTTCTCATCCATCACCTTCACTGCTTTGATGGTCGCGGTTTCGTAATTGGTTTCCACCTTTTTTGAAACGGCATTGTATTTCATCACCGGAGGATTGACTGTAGTGGTATCTCCTTCCGGAACATCTGAAATCTTATAGGACTCCGCAAGAACCGGTTTATAGTCCTTTACAATGATGTATTCCTTGTCTCCAAGATCTTCCTTTTCTTTTCCCTCTTGTCCAAAAACAGAGGTTGCGGAAAATAATGCGAGTGCAATTAAAAGGTGCTTATACATGGTGTGGCTGCGTCGTTTCAAAAAATTATTTATTTCCTGCATCATCCGTAGAATCCGGTTCAACGGTTTCCGGAGTCAGTTTGCGTTCCATTATTTCTTTATCTCTCTTACTTTCAGCGGCAGTTATGGCATCCAGCTTTTGTTTTGCAACTTCTTTTAAGTCTTCAGGATCGTTAGGATCTTTTTGGAAATTATCGACGATACTTTTGTATGTTTCACGAGCCTGGAAAGTATCTTTCTGCGCAAGGTAATTATCGCCGAGCAAAATGAATCCTTTCGCGATCCAGAAATCATAAGAAGGAACCTGGTTTTGAATTTCAAAAATTAGTTTTTGACTTTCTTTATAATTATCCATTCTGAATTCAATCAGTGCAAGATGATATTTACTTTCCGCGGTCATTTCACTATTGGTGCGTTTGGAAACAATGGTAAGTTCTGATTTCGCACTCGCCATGACATTTTTGGCGAAAT
>CAYMMN010000629.1:0-1588 GCA_964391495.1 uncultured Flavobacteriales bacterium
AAAAGGTTTGTACCGATTCACCAATGGTCGTTACAATTATTTTGCTCAGGCTGATTCAGCCAAAAAGATCGCTGTGAATACAGGTGTTAAAGATGCCTTCATCATCGTCTATAGAAACGGAAGAAGAATTTCGCTTGCCGGTCTTGGGCAGACAGCTTCAACGCAATCTGCTTCGGTGATCAGCAAGCCTGTTGTGAGTGCAGCAACTGAAACAGCAGTTCCTGCTGCAAATGATGCAGTGGTTCAACCCGGAATCGTGTTCCGTGTACAATTGGGTGCATTTAAGAATAATGTGCCTTATCAGATGGTAGAATCCTTTCTGAAGATCAGCGATAAGGGGATTAATCAGGAAACCGACAGTCGTGGCTTGCATATTTTCTATGCCGGAACTTTCACGGAATATGCCCCTGCATTGCAATTAAAGCAGGAAGTGATCGAAAAAGGGGTAAAGGACGCCTTTATTGTTGCGCTTCGAAACGGGCAGAGAATCAGCCTTTCGGAAGCTTTTAAACAGATCCGGAATTGATTATTCCCAAATTTTATTTATTTTTACAATTCACAATTGTAGAAATAAGCCATGAACCTTTCCGGAACTGCGCACGATCTGGAATTTAAAGAAGTCGTCGACGAAAAAGTCGTCGAAGCTCGCCAGCGGGATCTCGTTTTATTTAATGACGATGTAAACACCTTTGACTTTGTGATAGAAGCATTGGTAGAAGTTTGCAATCACGACATGCTTCAGGCGGAGCAGTGCACATATATTGTTCACTACAATGGTAAATGCGTGGTGAAATCCGGCTCTTATTCAGATCTCAACCCGATGCGTGAAGCATTGTGTGACCGTGGTCTTTCAGCTGTGATCAAGTAATATTACCTTGATTTGTTCAATCCCTCTTCATCAGGATACTGATGTTGGTAGGGTTTTTGTTTTTACAGTGTACTTAAGCCAATCAAATGAAAAAGAAACTTCTTTCCTCAGTTCTTCTTGTGCTTTTTCTTTTCTCCTGCAGTAAAGTTCCAATCACAAAAAGAAAGCAAATGAATTTATTGCCTGAGAGCGAATTGATGTCGATGAGCCTCAGCAATTACAAAGATTTCCTCAATCAACATCCTGCAGTCAACGGTACAGCAGATGCTAACATGGTGAAAAATGTCGGAGCGAAAATCTCAGCTGCCGTAACGCGTTACATGAATCAAAACGGCTATGCGAAAAGAGTTGCCGGTTACAAATGGGAATTCAATCTTGTGAATTCTCAGGAGGTAAATGCCTGGTGCATGCCCGGTGGTAAAGTGGTTGTCTATAGCGGACTCCTACCCGTCACACAGGATGAATCGAGCCTTGCTATTGTCATGGGGCATGAAATCGCCCATGCTGTTGCAAGACATGGAAATGAGCGGATGAGTCAGATGATGGTTTCTACTTTAGGCGGAATGGCTCTGGATGTAGCATTGTCACAAAAAAGCGCGGAGACCAGGAACATTTTTATGACAGCTTACGGAGCAGGTTCTGTGTTGGGAACACTTGCATATTCCAGGACACACGAAACAGAGGCCGATAAGCTCGGACTGATTTTCGCAGCGATGGCAG
>CAYMMN010000630.1:0-1566 GCA_964391495.1 uncultured Flavobacteriales bacterium
CGCTCACGATTGTGTCGTGGGGAATCATTGTATCCTTGCCAACGGCGCCACACTTGCAGGACACATCACCATCGACGATTTCGCCATCATCGGCGGACTTTCAGCGATTCATCAGTTTGTTCAGATTGGCGCGCACGTGATGATTTCCGGCGGTTCACTCGTACGAAAAGATGTTCCTCCATTCGTAAAAGCTGCGCATGAGCCTTTGTCTTATGTCGGAATAAATTCAGTCGGACTTCGTCGTCGTGGATTCAGCAATGAAAAGATCGCGGAAATCCAGCAGATTTACAGAACGATTTTTGTAAAGGGATTCAGCAATTCTCACGCGCTCGATGTTGTGCAAAATGAAATGGCAGCAACGCCTGAACGCGATCAGATCCTTGTTTTCATCCGCCAATCTACTCGCGGAATCATGAAAGGTTATTCCAAAGACGAGGATTGATTTTTTTTCTATCCAATTTATTTATTCGTGAAGATCGTATTAGAAAAGGCAGGCAAAAAGTTCTTTCGGGAATGGATCTTTCGTGATCTCGATCTTGTTGTTCAGCCTGCAGAGAAAATCGCGATCCTAGGACCAAACGGTTCCGGTAAATCTACTTTGTTGCAAATGCTTGCCGGAGCATCCATTCCGACAGAAGGTAAAATTTCCTATAGCAGTGGCGATAAGCTGCTTGATCCCGAACTTGTTTTTGAAAGAGTATCCATTTCTGCTCCTTATCTGGAGTTGATTGAAGAATACAATCTGGAAGAACTGATCGAATTCCATTTTCAGTTCAAGAAACCTGTTCATGGTATGAACGCGGAAACGATGATTGAGTTGTCAGGTCTGGCAGCTTCGAGGAAGAAGATGATGAAATATTATTCTTCAGGGATGAAGCAAAGAGTGAAATTGATCCTGGCAATATTGAGTGATGTAGATATGGTCCTCTTGGATGAACCTTGTTCTAATCTCGATAAAAAGTCAATACAATGGTATCAGGATCTCGTCGGCAAATATGCCGGTGAGAAGACCATAATTGTATGTTCCAACAGTCAATCCGAAGAATACAGTTTTTGTAAACGTGAGTTGAATGTGATGGATTGGAAGCCGGTTGTAACCGGACTGAACTGATGCATTTCAAACCCTGTATTTAATAGTAAAATGAAATTGCAAAGCAGCATGGAATTGATTGTCAGCCGGGAATCCGACCTGGAGAATGCCGCTTTGGAACTGTTGAAATTTAACGGAAAGGAAAGAATCATCTGTTTTTACGGGGAAATGGGTGCCGGAAAGACGACTTTTATCAGGTATCTGTGTAAAGCTCTGGGTGTTGAAGAAAATGTGAGCAGTCCGACCTTTTCCATTGTTAACGAATACTGGTCGGAAAAAGAAGGAGTGATCTATCATTTCGATTTTTACAGGATTAATTCCGAGAATGAAGCTATTGAAATAGGTGTTCATGATTATTTTAACAGTGGCGCCTATTGTTTAGTAGAATGGCCGGAAAAAATTCTAAATTTATTGCCGCAACCACACACTTTGGTCAGGATTATACATCAGTCTAAGACCAGGATCATTACTTTTTA
>CAYMMN010000631.1:0-1565 GCA_964391495.1 uncultured Flavobacteriales bacterium
GTTATGTTCGTCTCTTCCATCTTAAATTTCATTACGGCAGAATTTTCACCCGGTAATGACCTGCCGTATATTCTCTTTTTACCAACGTATACAGCGTCTGCCTGGTATCATAAGAAATTAAAACCATCCTATCAGAATGACTTAATCGGAACAATCCAGAAAGCAAAAGAGTTTGCTAAAACTGAATATAGTCTGGCACTGATGCTGGGAAATCAATTGGATGGAAAAGAAGCCTTAAAAATTGCGAAAAAGGTCGCTGACTTCACTGGTCTTTCATTGGAATATGTACAACAGTCCGGTTTGAGGATTAATATTCACCGTTTCGTTAAAGAACTCCTGCGCAGTGAGGGAAAAACAATCGGGCGGTTGGACAGTCGTTTTATCGGTTTTGACCGGGATGCGGTAGGAGAATTTCATGAGTCGGATCCTTCTTATACTGCCATTTTAGGACCTTATTCATCCATGCTCAATGACTATATCCGTCGGGAATTAAGTTATGAAAATGATCGCTTGTATGAAATCTTATCTAATCTTTATACTTCCTGGAATTATGATGAGTATAAAAATCAATATGTAAATACGGCCGAACAATTGCGTGTTTCATTTCAAGCTAACCCAAATTTAAAAGTCATCGTATTTAATGGCTATTTCGATTTGGCAACACCATTCTTTGCAACGGAATATACATTTGACCATCTTGATCTTCCGGAAAAAGTTTTGGGGAATATTGAAATGAAATACTATCCATCCGGTCACATGATGTATATACAAAATTCTTCCTTACATCAGATGTCTAAAGACTTGCGAAATTTCATCGAAAATTCGCATTAATTTCAGCTAATTGGTCTTGGTCGCTGTAATTTCATCATTACAGCGACTTTTTTTATTTTCTATCGTTTTAAAACCTTCTCACTAAATTATTAATTTAAGTGATTGTGACATTTGTCACTTGTGAAAAGATGCACAACAAATTATTATATCAATATATAACACGATATAACATTTTATAACGGAATTATCTTAATGGAAAATTTTCTTACGACCAAACAAGTTCAAAATCTATTTAAAGTGGATCGTATTACGGTTTACCGAATGTTACAGGATGGCCGATTAAAGGGTATTAAAATCGGAAACCAGTGGCGTTTTTCCCAATCTGAAGTTGAAAGAATGTTGAATGGGGTTGCGTCACCGGATGAACCAGAAACCGAAAGTAGTTTTCCTGTTCATTGTGTTCAAACTATTCAAAATTTATATTCTTCAGTGAGTCAATCAAATGCCCTGGTCGTAAATCAACAAGGTGAACCTGTAACAAAGGTAAGTAAGCAAAGCAGGTTTTGTACAATAATTCAATCGTCTGAAATAGGATTAAATGCTTGTCAGGCATCCTGGAAATCATTTGTTTCCCAAAAAACAAATAAAGACCAATTGTTTGAATGCCATGCGGGGATGAAGTATTTTGGAGCGTTGATCATGCATCAAAATGTGACTCAGGGTATGTTTCTTTCCGGTCAATTTTTAGACCAGGAAAGTACTCCCCTAATAGAAAAAGAAAATTGCCAGGGGTT
>CAYMMN010000632.1:0-1560 GCA_964391495.1 uncultured Flavobacteriales bacterium
AAGGACGGGGGGAACAGGTGGTTTGGGATGACGATTCGTTTTATCCTGCTGACCGTTTTTTTTCTTATTCAGATACTTGCTTTTGCTCAATCCAAGAAAGAATTGGAGCGTAAAAAAGCGCAGCTTCGTCAGGACATTGAATATACAAATGAGTTGCTGAGTCAGACGAAGAAAAATAAATCCGCATCACTTTCACAGCTGATTGCTCTCAATCAAAAGATTTCCTATCGTGCTGAGCTTATCAGTACCATCAACACAGAGTTGAATGTTGTGGATCATGAAATCGGACATGTCTCTACACGTATCGATTCACTGAATTCACGACTGAATGGACTGAAAAAGCAATACGCGGAAATGCTGTATTACGCATACAAGAACCAGGGGAATTACTCCCGTCTCGCGTTCATTTTTTCAGCGGAGAGTTTCAACCAGGCCTACAAGCGTCTCAAGTATTTGCGCCAGTTGAGTGAATACCGTTTGCGCCAGCGAGATCTGATCGTTCAGGTACAGGATTCTTTGAATGGAAAGAAGCGTGAATTGCAGGATGTAAAACAGGATAAATCGAGATTGCTGACAGTTCAGGTAAAGGAAAAAAGAGATCTCAGCAAGGAGAAAAAAGAGCAGGTAAGTGTGCTCAATAATCTGACCGTGAAGGAAAAGAAACTGAGGGCTGAGTTGCGTGAGAAGCAGAGGAAGGAACAAATCCTTGCGTCGAAGATAGAAGACATCATTCGTAAAGAAATTGAATCCGCGCGCACCGCGGCAAGGAAGAAAAATGCAAGCTCCGGAAGCGCGAATGTTTCGAATAAGAAAATTGAAAATGTCAATAGTGCGAATTCGACCAGTGTGTTGGCAAGCACTCCGGAAGCGATCAAACTAAGCAATGATTTCGAAAGCAACAAAGGCCGTTTGCCCTGGCCGGTGGAGCAGGGGATCATCAGTAGTTCTTTTGGTCGCCATGCACATCCGGTTTGGAGAGATGTTGTAGTCAATAATAATGGTGTTGACATCAATTCCAAAAAGGGAGCTAAGGCGCGGGCGATTTTTGATGGCAGGGTCTTAAGGGTTATCATGGTCGTGGACAAGTACGCGATCCTTGTTCAGCATGGTGAATATTTCACCTTGTATTCCAACCTGCAGGAAGTCTTCGTAAAGGCGGGCGATAAAGTCATTACCAAACAACCGATTGGTTTGGTTCAGACAAATGAGGACGAAGGGAAGACAGAAGTACACCTGGAAATCTGGCGCGGCAGCAATAAAATGGATCCGGAAGGATGGCTTGCAGCAAAAAGGTGAGCTACTTGAATAAACCTGAAATCGCCTCAATTATTCATTAATTGATAATATAAGGCCACTTTTGGATAATAAAAACAGGACTTGATAGTACAATTCTGGTCTGAATGATAAAAAGGCGGCTTATTTATGGCATAGCCAATGAAAATATCTACCTTTACAATTGCACCAATAGTGCATTAATTCAAAGATAAAATGACACTTCAAGTACTTCTTGGATTTCTTGGCGGAATGGGTGGAGGAGAAATTTTTCTCGTTCTGGTTATT
>CAYMMN010000633.1:0-1555 GCA_964391495.1 uncultured Flavobacteriales bacterium
CTTTCGCTTTTTCAGCATCAAGTTTTGCCTGTGCCTGAGCTTTCGCTTTATCAGCTTCTTCTCTTATTTTCGCTTCTGCTTCCGCTTTCTTCTTATCAAATTCAGCTTTGGCCGCAGCTTTCAGATCATCCATCGCTTTTGCACCTTGCTTGTTCAGGTCAGTAGAAATCTTTGGATCAGTCACTGTTCCGCCAATTTTGATATTGACCGGAATCATGTCACCTACACTTAGATTTGCTCCTTTACTATTTGCTGCTGACAACAAATTATCGAGAGCAGCATTTGCTGCACCTCCAAATGATGCACGGGGTATGTCAGAATAAACGGTGTAATCGATGGTCTGGTCGAAACCATTGGAACCGCCAATCTTACTTTTAAATCCATTGAGACTAACATCGAATGGATCCACATAAACTCTTCCATTCATGAATTTAAATGAAGGATTCATTCCAGGAATATCAAGTTTCTTCCAGGATGGCATTTTCAATGCATCCGCTACCTTGTTGAATGCAGGGAAATTCTGTACAACGATTTTAGAAGTATTCAATTTACCACCGCCATTCAGAGAATTTACAACCGGACTCATTTGCTGGTCAAGCAGACCGGCTACAGTCATGTCCACAGAAAACTTTCCGGTGGTGTTCTTTGCAATCGGAGCCATTTTTTCAACTGTACTGAAAGTTGTAACAGTCTTTTGGATATCCCAATCTTTCACAGCCAGACCAAAGTCGATGGCCGGTTTTTTAGGATCCGCTGAGGAATATCCGCCATTCAGTTTGAGGCTTCCATCCATCATTTGCATCATGACATCGTTCATACGAATGGCTTTGTCACGGATAACAATTCCGCCATTGATATTCTTTATGGTGAAATTCTGGTATGCTAATGTTCCGATATTCGCGTTTAGAGTGAAATCAACATTGCCTGGAATTTCAACAACAGACATTTTTGCAGTATCTGTTGGTGTTGAAGCAGCAGTGCTTTCACTACCCATCATTTCATTCAGGTCGATATTGTTGGATGTAAGTTTCAGATTTCCCTTGATGGTCTCACCTTTCAAAGCATAAGGCAGGAAATTCTCAAGAGAACCAGTTGCCGCGAAATCACTCTTTCCAAGTTTAGCATTCAACGCAGACATAGAAACTGTCTGAGGATTGAAAGCCAGTTGAAGTGTATTGATAATTAATGCCTGCTTCATGGTAGCAGATGAATATTTCATTCCACTGATACCAAGATTTCCGGAGGCATAGAATTGATCAAATTTCTTTTGTTCGACAGCTGAAAGTTTTCCTTTCGCACTCAAATCCGCGGTGATGATTCCCGTAAGGGCAGTTCCCTGTTCAAGTGGAACCAGCTTCCCGATATTGTCAAGAATAATTTTTCCTTTAAAGAACGCATCCAGATCCGGATCACTTACCGGTGTTCTCAGAACAAGCTTCGCGTCAAACGGATCACCGGCCATTTCCACATGCAATTTGGATAGATTGATAAACGTATGATCAGGCACGCCGTCAGGATTGGAAACATTCAAATCCACAAAAACATTTTTAACTGC
>CAYMMN010000634.1:0-1542 GCA_964391495.1 uncultured Flavobacteriales bacterium
CAACTCCATTGTCAATCAGTCCATCGCAATCGTCATCATATCCATTACAAATTTCAATTGCTCCGGGATGCACATTGGCATCTGCATCATTGCAATCGGTATTATTGTTTACATAACCCGGCAGTGGAGCACATGAAGATATGATTGAGGCAGGATTTCCATACCCGTCATTATCTGCATCCTGATACCAATTAACAGTTGGTAAAACATTTACCGTTGTAGAAAGAGTACTTGAACATCCGTTGTTATCAATTCCCACTAATGTATAAGTTGAATTTGTCATTGGAGCAACAGTGACTGTTGCATGATTCGAAGCGTAGTAATCCTGAATACTGGATTCAACAAATGATCTGTCGGCATTTGAAAGAACAGAGCTGAAAAGAATAACGTCTGTGAAATCGCAATCAGACATTTCATTCGAAAATTGCCATCCGTTTAGTTCAATACCATAAGGACCATTAATACCACCGGAATTATTTTCGATCAAATTTCCGTTTTCATAAAGCTGAGAAGACACACCATTGGATGCACCGGAGTAGATGTAGAAGTTGTCGTCTGATGCAGGATTGCCGGGATTAGAACTTACCCATCCTTCAAAATACGCTTGTCGTTTTGCACCTCCCCAATATCCCAGGAGCCAGTTGCTGTATAATGAAGAAAGTACTCGTTCACGGGCACCACCTGTTTGACGTCCTCCATAAATTGCTGTGAAAGCAGTCGTCGTATAATCTTCTTGATTGAAGAGCGTCTGAGTTGTATTAAAATGTAAGACCGGATTGCCATTGATTCCACTGCTAACAAAAGTTGGTTGCGTAGACTGGTAGTAAGTAAAAACATCTCCACCATTTCCAGACTGATCATAAATTCTGACACAATATCCTGTTGCACCGCCAAGCCATATTGAAATTGCAGATGTATTCAGGTCGTTTCCAACGAAACCGAAATCCATTTCAGAATCATCGCTTGAACGACGAAGACGGATACACGGACCGGAATAAGAGCTTTTCAATTTTCTCAATCCAATTGCCAATGAAGCACCGCTGACATTGTCCAAAGGAATTGTGGCATTGCTCACATTCCATTTAAGTGTTGCAGCGCCGGAACCAGTTAATGTAATTGGAGTTCCCGGGCACTGAGGTGTCGAAGGAGAAGATGTTGCCGATAAAACCGGTAAAGGATTCATGACAACAGTTTTTGATTCTGTAATTGTACAGCCTGCCGGACCGCCAATTGTGACAGAATAAGTTCCGCCTGAAGTAACGGTTATAGCCGATGTGGTTTCGCCGGTTGACCACAGGTAAGAAGAAATGTTTGGATCTGAAGGAGCGGTTAGAACAACAGAACCTCCGTCACAAAATGACGTTGCCCCACTGAGTGCAGAAAGAGGAATAAAGTTTAATTCACCTACAGATCCGCCGCTACCTTCGGTTACTCTGAATTCAATCTGATCGGTTGAGCTCAGGAATCCTGTCCATACATTTGAATGATTATCACAGCAACCTATATGTTGAAATATAAGATTTCCGTTGATGTATAATTCAG
>CAYMMN010000635.1:0-1534 GCA_964391495.1 uncultured Flavobacteriales bacterium
TGACCGATGGCCAATCCGAGATTATGATGGCTGTGCA
This sequence comes from uncultured Flavobacteriales bacterium, assembly GCA_964391495.1. Lineage (GTDB taxonomy): Bacteria > Bacteroidota > Bacteroidia > AKYH767-A > 2013-40CM-41-45 > JADKJP01. The sequence continues at coordinate 38 of CAYMMN010000635.1, forward strand.
AAGTGGACGAGCCATTCGTTTCCCGGAAAGTACCGTACGGTCAACCGGACGTGGGGCTATTGGCGTGAGTGGCATTGATACGGACGACGGAAAAGATGAAGTAGTGGGTATGATCTGTGTCCGCAAAGAAGACAGAAATAAAACGATACTGGTTGTCAGTGAAAAGGGATTCGGCAAACGCACATTCCTGGATGACCCTGAAACCGGCGAACCCAACTACAGGATTACCAACCGAGGGGGTAAAGGGGTTAAAACAATCAATGTAACCGAAAAAACCGGCCGACTGGTTGGTTTGCTGGATGTTACTGAGAAAGAAGATTTGATGATTACCTGCGTATCAGGAGTAACCATCAGGATGCCGGTAACCCAGATCAGTGAACAGGGACGTGCCACGCAGGGAGTCAAACTCATCCGGGTGGATGAGGGAGATGAAATTGCAGCCATTACACAGTTAGATGAAGATGGAGAAGAAAATGACCAACCGGATTTGGGGCAAACGGAACAAACCGAGGGGGAATCCAATACGGAAGAGTAAGAAAAACAAAACTTAAGAAAAGGATAACAGGCCGGCAATTGCCGGCCTGTTTTATACACTTACTTTTTATTTAAACCAATGATTTTTAAATAAATACCCGATTCAATTAAATTTTTCATTGGGCTGGAAGGCCAAAGAAATATTGTTTAAGTAAATCAGGAAATTTGATGCTGATTTCTCAAAATGCGCAAAGTGTTGACTGCGATATGATTTTAATCCGTTAAATTTGGTTGAATTAATCCAATCAACAATCCATATGCGCTTATCGAGAACCTACAGTTCTTCAGAGTATGGTGGATCTGCACCAACGCCGGAGCAAGATCAGGAACAGGAAAATTACCTGGAAGATGAACATCGCCATTTGAATCGGAATACCGATACGCCGATGTATTTTTTTCTAAAATTCCTTTTCATCATTTCCACAGTCTTGCTGGTCTACATGTACATGACCGGCAAACTCTGATTTCATTTTCCCATTTTTTTGTACGAGGGTAGTAGTATACCCGGATTTAATTCCTTTTCATATAATTAGAATAATGCAAGAGCCGCACTGGATGTATTGTCCATTGGGCTTTGTTCTTTCAAATTACTTACTTAACATAATATTAATTATGGGCTAAAATGACAAATAATAATCAATAATATCCAGGCAAGGAATTCATTTTACCCCATAATTAGCGTTATGTGTAAATAGGCGCACCTGGCCGTTCTGCATTTATTTTTTGCTTCCTTTATTTGAAATAGCTCCTTTCCGTGACTTCAGTTCAAATTTTATTTCATTTTGCTGAGCAATATACCGGGCCATCCTGTCAATGAGAGCTATGGGAATGTCTGAACCTTTGGTAAAATGAATGGCCGATTTTGTCTGACCGTATGATTTGAGTTCCTCAGCAAAGGCATGCTTAAACTCAGTGCCCACGAACAAGGAATAATGTTCTTTGAAGGATGCATAATATAAAACT
>CAYMMN010000636.1:0-1533 GCA_964391495.1 uncultured Flavobacteriales bacterium
AGAAATAAAATGAAGGATAATTTTTTATTTTATTTCTATAATTACGCGAAATACCGACCTGCATATCCTACGGAGTTCTATGATTATTTATATTCTTTAATACCCGCTTCACATGCTGCCTGGGATTGTGGAACAGGAAATGGTCAGGTTGCATTTGAATTAGCGAAAAAATTTGATCATGTTTTTGCAAGTGATATCAGCGAATCTCAAATAAAGAATGCACTTCAATCAAAGAATATTGTGTATTCAATTCAAGCTGCCGAACTTACATCTTTTGAAAAGGATCAGTTTGATTTAATCATCGTAGCTCAGGCCATACATTGGTTTGATTTTGATAAATTTTATTCGGAGGTCAGGCGAACGGGAAAATCAAATGCCATACTCTGTGTACTTGGCTATGGAAAAATCGAGATCTCTGAGGAAATGGATCGTGTAATCAATAATTTTTACCGAAATGTAATAGGCTCCTATTGGGATAAGGAAAGAAAATATATCGATGAAAATTATAAAACCCTTCCTTTTCCTTTTGAGGAATATACGGCACCTGATTTCGTAAATAAAATCCAATGGAGCCTTGAGCATTTGATTGGCTATCTTAACACATGGTCAGCTGTGAAACATTTTATTTCGAAAAATAATTACAATCCGATTGATGCATTAAAAAAGGAAATTGAAATTCTTTGGGGTGATTCGAAAGAAAGGGAAGTACGTTTTCCTTTGCTCCTGAGAATCGGAAAGATTCACTAAATTCACATGGTATTTTATACTTCATAATTTCATTTGTCTATGAAAAATTATTCCCGGCTTGTTTTAGTTTTATTTCTTTTCGCTGCTTTGTCCTGCAAAAAGAAACAGGATGAACCGGTGTATGGCGACAACATTGGATGCAACAGTGTTCTTCCTTCTAAAATTTCTTTTACGCTGAACAATCGAGCATGGTGCGCTGATGCAAGTTGTTTTGCTGATCTTGCCATTCATCTTACCGCGAATGGAATAAATTCAAATGCTTCATCAATCACTCTCGAGCTCGATAGTTTACGTCCCGGAACCTATGTGATCAATAACGAAACAAACCATATTTTATACACCAACGGAAACGCGTACGAATCGACCAATGCGAATCCGGGAACACTGGTAATCACTTCGAATGATGAAACACGCAACGTGCTGAAAGGCACTTTTTCTGTTACCCTTGTCAGCCCGATTTTGGGTAGCATTTCCATCACCAACGGGACCTTCGATCTTCTGTATACCGAGTAACAATTTCCCTGAAAATCAATTATCTTTGAAAGCATGAAATTATTTGTAAAAAATATCGAACCCTCTGTAAATGAGGTTCTTCTTGAGGCTATTTTCAAGCAATTCGGGGAAGTGCTCGACACGAAAATCGTTTACGATCGCATCACCTGGGAGTCCAAAGGATTCGGTTTTGTTGAATACAAGAAGAAAGAAGATGCCATAAAGGCGATCGAAGCCCTGAATGGCAAGGAACTGGTTGGAAAAAAGCTGATCGTGAGTGAAGCGGTCGATAAG
>CAYMMN010000637.1:0-1523 GCA_964391495.1 uncultured Flavobacteriales bacterium
CAGTTTTAATTTGACTACAACAGTTTATTATCGTCACACCGATCAGTTGATTTCACGCTATCGGACTATTGAAAGTACAACAGGGATTTCTACAGCTACTTTTATCAATTACAGTTCTTCTGAAAATATCGGAGCAGAAGCAATTCTTCGCTATACCATGGAGAAGCTTGGCAATGTCATGGGAAGTTTTAATGTTTATCAAAATACCATCAACGGAAAAAATGTTGAATCGGATTTGCAAAGTGCCTCTACACAATGGACTGCAAGGTTGAACATCAATCTGAGATTAGGCAAGACTACAGGATTTCAGCTTACCGGGAATTACATGTCGCCCAGCAAGGGGCCTATTTCCAGATTTAAAGGAATGAGTGGTGTTGATGCGGGTATTCGACAGGATTTGTGGAATGGAAAAGGAACATTAAGTCTGAATGTAACGGATGTTTTTGGAACCAGAAAAATGGACATCACTTCATTTAACGATTATTACATTTCTCACATGATTCGCACACGTGAATCCAGAGTTGGAATGCTGACACTGACTTATCGTTTTGGAAAACAAGACAGCAATCTGTTCCAGAGAAAAAAGAATCAACGTGGAAATATGCCACAACAGGATACGCCTGAAATGATTGACTTCTGATGAATGAATTTGATCAGATTAAAACGTTCTGATCAAATTAAATGAATTTTCCACCAAACCTGTCGTGCGCTGCTCGATCCAGCATTTCTCTGTCATCAGGATGTGCAATGCTGATCAGGGCTTGAGCTCTTTGCCTGAGGTTTTTTCCAAGCAGAAATGCGACACCAAACTCCGTAACAACATAATGTACATGTGCACGAGTGGTTACTACACCGGCACCTTGTTTCAGAAATGGAACTATTCGTGAAGTACCTTTACGGGTTCTGGATGCAAGTGCAATGATTGGTTTTCCTCCCTCTGATAAAGCGGCACCCCGCATAAAATCCATTTGTCCGCCAACACCGGAATATTGATACATCCCGATGGAATCAGAACAGATTTGACCGGTCAGGTCAATTTCAATACAACTGTTGATTGCATGAACTTTTGGGTTCTGACGGATAACAGAAACTTCGTTTACATAATCAATATCATGAAAAGCGAAAGATGGGTTGTCGTGTACATAATCATACAATCTTCTTGATCCCAGACAAAAACCGGTGACACTTCTTCCGGGATGTTTCACTTTAAATTTATTGTTGATGACATCACTTTCAATCAGATCAATTACTCCATCCGAAAACATCTCTGTGTGAATTCCCAGATTTTTGTGATTGCCCAGAAAACTGAGTACGGCATCCGGAATGGCACCAATTCCCATTTGTAAAGTGGCTTTATCCGGAATGAGTTCAGCGATGTATTCACCAATTCTCTTTTCATCATCCGAAACCCGTTCTCCAAAAGTCATTTCGTGAATTGGTTCATCGGCATAAACGAGAGCGTGAAAAGCATCTACATGGATCATACCGTCACCATGAGTTCTTGGCATTTGAGGATTAACCTG
>CAYMMN010000638.1:0-1519 GCA_964391495.1 uncultured Flavobacteriales bacterium
CTTGATCAGGACGAACAAAAAAAATAATTCGATAAAAGAGTAATGTAGAATTGCTCTCCGCGTTGTAAAAAACGAAAGACAGTTTACTGCGCCATTACAGGCGAGTACTTCATCATGAACTCCTCAGCCATGGTAACCATTTCAGCCGAACCGATGAACAAAGGAGTTCGCTGATGTAATGAAGTCGGCTGCACATCAAGGATCCTGCGGAAACCATCCGATGCTTTGCCTCCGGCCTGTTCAATGATAAACGCGAGCGGATTGCATTCATACAAAATGCGAAGTTTTCCTTTCGGCGACTTTAACGTTGATGGATAAATGAAAATTCCGCCTTTCAAAAGATTCCGGTGAAAATCAGCAACAAGCGACCCGATATATCTTGAAGAATACGGACGATTGGTTTTGCTGTCTTCTACCTGTACAAACTTTATATACTGCTTCACACCATCCGGAAAATGAACATAGTTTCCTTCGTTGATACTATAAATAACACCATTCTTAGGACAACTCATATCAGGATGTGAAAGGCAGAATTCACCGATACTTGGATCAAGCGTAAAACCATTCACACCTTTTCCAGTAGTGTAAACAAGCATGGTTGAAGAACCATAAATAATATAACCTGCAGCTACCTGTTCAGTTCCTCTTTGCAGATAATCTTTGTCTTCAACTTTACCACTGAATGATGTACGACGATAAATCGAAAAAATTGTTCCAATAGAAACATTCACATCAATGTTGGATGAACCATCCAGAGGATCCACGCACACTACATATTTTGCATTCTTTGAAACCTCCGAATCGATATGAATCAATCCTTCATTCTCTTCAGATGCTACTGCACAGGTTTCACCACCGGCACTGAGGGCTGCAATGAATTGTTCATTTGCATATACATCAAGTTTCTTTACTTTTTCTCCTTGTACATTGATGGTACCAAATTCTCCAAGAATATCAACCAAGCCGGCTTTATTCACTTCCCGGTTCACAATTTTAGCGGCAATACCAATATCTCTCAGAAGGCGTGATAACTCTCCTTTTGCATAAGGGAAATCTGTCTGACGTTCAATAATAAACTGGCCGAGGGTGGTTACTTTGTTCATATTTTTCAGAAATGATTAGGGCAAAGCTAAGAATTGATCGGACATTTCCTGAATTTCAGTGACTAAAATCATTCAAAAATGTTGATTTTCAATTGCAGGAACCTCTAATTTAAGCCGTTGAAAACAATTATCTTCGCCCACCGGGCATCTCGTCAAAATTGCCCTGAAAAGGAATGCAAAAAGCCTAAAAAGCAATTCCTTCGCAAATAAATTTCTGATCCAGAATATGAGTAAATCCACCACTTTTCCAAAAGAAAAAATTAAAATTCTACTACTTGAGGGCGTCCACCCCGCTTCGTTAATATTATTCAAGGACCATGGCTATACCGATATTGAGACAATATCGGCTGCCCTGAGTGATGCTGATCTGAAGAAAAAAATCAGGCAGGTTCATCTGCTCGGGATCCGCTCAAAAA
>CAYMMN010000639.1:0-1519 GCA_964391495.1 uncultured Flavobacteriales bacterium
CAGGTTAGGCCAGTCGCGGTTATCCTGGGCAAAGGAAGCACAACTCAGCATTACAAAGAAGAGGAACATGTTGAATCGTAACATATACTTGGTTTTGTGGTGTTGTTTATGTAATCATTTGAGAAATGATTACCTGTTAAGGTCATAGGTTAAAGTTCCGGGATAATAAGTCGTGTTTCCCCCGGAGACAACCGAAGCCATGGTAGGAAATCGAAGCTGCATGGTAGAATCTGTCACATACACAATGTCAATATCGGTTGTTTGCACAATATTCCCGTTGTTGTCCTGGTGCTGAAAAACGATTCCATACTGGCGTGTATCGTGTACCGTAATCCTGTTGGAAGAAATAATGTAAGACGCCGTATCAATACTGAAAGGCAAATAGAGCGTTATATAAGAATACACTGAGTCATTGTTCCTGAATTCCAGATAGTCTGATGCGGCGCCGGTTTCCGTAAAATTCAGTGAAGGGTTGCCGGGAAAAGATGCGGTTCGTTTGCTGATACTCCAGCGATGCACGATCGGACTCGGTGTTTCGGGATTCTGACTGTCTTTACACCCCATGCCGCCCAAACAAAGCATCACAGATAATAAACAAAGTATAAAACCATCCTGACGTAACATACTATTCAATTTTTAGAGAATTCATTGACCATGATATTCAAAGGCGGCATATCGAAAAAATTCAGCAATGCGATTCTGGTGATAAAAAAGGCATCCACATATTGACGCGTTATACCCTGAGGCGCACCGCCATTGTATTGCTGATTATAGCGAATGGTTAGAAGATTCTATTTCATACGCAAACGATTAGTCAGATAAAGTTACTATTTTACCTGTTCCTATGCGAATCCTGAGTGCAACCGGAAGATTTTACGTCATTGATAGCGATGTGAAGGATCAAATTCTGCAGTCAAAGCAATTGAAAACCGTACCGTTAGTGCTTTAGGGGCCTTTTCTTGATCATGCCACCCTTGGTATCTTTCACACTGTGCATGACTACAAAAGCGTTGGGGTCGATCTTCTTGATCTCTGTATTCAGCTTATTCAGTTCAAGCCTGGTGATCACGGTAAAAACGATTTCAAAATCCCTTTTCATCCCGCTCTTTCCATATCCGCCAGCGCTGTTGTACACCGTAACTCCACGGCCCATTTTGGAAATAATCATTTGCCTGATTTCCTGGTCGTGTGAAGAAAGAATCGTCACACCGATGTACTCTTCAATTCCTTCTACAATAAAATCGAGTGTTTTGGATGCTGCCAGGTAAGTGATCATGGAATACATGGCAATATTGACACCCAGAAAATAGGCGGCGGTAGAAAAGACAATCACATTGATGATAATGATAATGTCGCCAATGGTTGTTCCAAATTTTCTGCTTAAGAATATGGCCAGCACTTCTGTTCCATCAATAACCGCCCCTCCCCGCACCGACAACCCGATTCCTGCTCCCAGGAAAAATCCTCCGAAAATCGCCACCAGGAGATTATCACTGGTTACATCAGGAAAATGAACATA
>CAYMMN010000640.1:0-1511 GCA_964391495.1 uncultured Flavobacteriales bacterium
AAGCCACGGTGTTGCAAGCGCTTTTATAAGTATGGTGGGAAATTCATTGCTCCACCAGATCATCGGACAAAAACAAATTAAAGAGCCGGCACGGATCCTGGAATTATTAAACGATGGTATCGTTGAAGCTCTGAAACAAAAAGAAAGTGAATCGCATGCAGGAATGGATATCGCGCTTTGCTGCATTGATTTGCAAACTAAAGTGCTGACCTACGCCGGTGCCAACAGGCCATTGTATTACATCCGGAATTTCATCGCGGATTCATTGAAACCTGATAAGCTTCCGATCGGCGGGTTCCGCCCGGATGAAGATCGGGTTTTCACCCAACAAACATTGAAGATCGAAGAGAATGATGTGATCTACCTGTATTCAGATGGGTATGCTGATCAGTTCGGTGGCGTGCAGGGGAAAAAAATCATGACGAGAAAGTTTAAAGATCTTCTCTTGTCGATTCACAGCAGTCCGATGAAGGAACAGCAAAAAACTCTGGATGAATATTTTGAGTCCTGGCGCGGCCGCTACGAGCAGGTTGACGATGTACTTGTAGCAGGAATCCGGATCTGATTCACCCAGAGCTTTTCACACCACTCAGGATCGGTTCCACAATTTTCCGAATTTGTAATTGACACTTGCTGTCATCAGGAGATGGCCGTCCGGTGAGGAATATTGATTTCGTTCGAGCACTAAATTTCCTTCCTCCTGACTAACTTCTATTTCTTTTCCGAAATGCATCATGTATTGTCCTGATAAAGTAATGTCAAGACTTTTTGTGATGTTGATGTGACAGCCAAGTCCACCTTGTGTTGCCAGACTTACACGATCGCTGTAATAATCTCTGTTGTTCTTATCGAATACTTTTGTGTAATCGAAGCAATGACCAAGAATTAAATACGGTTGCAGAACATTTGTAAAATCAACTTTCTTCCCGGGGTAATACATTACCGACCATCCAATGTGATAATCATTCCGAATGGCCTTGTTGAAAATAGAAGATGTGATGTAATCGAAGTACCATTCAGTATTGATACGTTCCGCAAACTGAATCCTGTACTGTCCGCCTACTCCCAAACCACGGGTTTCCTGCGGGATATCATTAAACATACTGAAGGTATTGCGGGTTCCAAGAGAGAAATTTCCTGAACCGGGCTGCTTCATAAAATCAAGCAACTTCGCATTCGTGGTTGAAATAAAACAAAGTAAAACAGGCAGAAGGATGATGGATCGTTTCATACGGTTTTTGTTTTTTGTGTGAGCAATGAAAAACGTAGAAATTGTCCATCAGATAGGGTAACGGATGGGGTAGATATTTATTGTGTGGTCGTTGGTTATTGGTTGCTGGTTGTTGGTTGTTGGTTGTTGGAGAAAATTAAAATTACTTCTGATATTGAAATAAATCAAAGCACTTCAAATAAAATCTGGAGGGGTGCTTTACTGGTTGAGAGTAAGTGTAAGTGTAAGTGTAAGTGTAAGTTTTAAGATTAAATAACTGGTACCTGGTACTTTGTACCTT